>CAINDP010000035.1 GCA_903847405.1 uncultured Myxococcales bacterium
CACCGATTTCCAGGGGAAATCGGTGTCTGTCCCCATTTTCCCCATTTCTTCCCTTTCCCCCCGGCCTGCCGGGAAAAGGGTGACTGTCCCACTTTCCGACGACCTGTTCGCGTCGGCGCCCGAGGCGTCGCCGGCGCCTGCGGCCTCCCCGATCCAGGAGTGCACGCCGCTGGTGGCCGGCACGGATCTGTCCTGGGACGACGCCCTGGCGCGGGTGGCGGCGGCGGATCGGCCGGCCGTGATCGCGCTGTTCGGTGCCCGGGATCCCGTCGCGCCGAACGTGACGGGGATCGCCATCGCCGTGTCCGATGCCCAGGCGATCGTCTGGCATCCTGCCGCCGAGGCCCCCCAGGACTTCATCGCCCGCCTCGCCACCGCGCTGCGGTACCGGTCCGCCGGGTTCGCGGGGTCGAAGGAATTGCACCAGGTCTTTGCCGCCGCCGGTGGCGACCCGGGCCTGCCGGCGTTCGACCCGGTCCTGGCGTCCTACCTGTGCCATGCCGAACGGGAATCCCATTCCCTGGACACCCTGGCGATCGAGCGCCTGGGCACTCCCCTGCCGCCGACCACCGACACCTCCGCCACCGCCCTGGCCCTGCGGGCCGGCGCCGCGCGACGGGTCCGGGCGTCCCTGGAAGCCGATCTGGCCGCGGCGGGCCTGGACCGCCTGCTGGCCGACGTGGAACTGCCGCTGGCCCGGGTCCTGGCGGAAATGGAGCGGACCGGCGTGGCCGTGGATCGCGCGGCCCTGTCGCGCCTGTCCGTGGACCTGGCGACGGACCTCCAGCGCCTGGAAAAGCGCATCCTGGACGCGGCGGGGATGGTGTTCAACCCCAACTCGCCCAAGCAGTTGGCCGACGTCCTGTTCGGCAAACTGCAGTTGCCCGTGATCAAGAAGACCAAGACCGGCCCGTCCACCGACGTGACCGTCCTGGAGGAGCTGTCCGACCGGCACCCGGTGCCCGCCTTGATCCTGGAGTACCGGTCCCTGGCGAAACTGAAGGGCACCTACGCCGACGCACTGGGCAACCTGATCCACCCCCGCACCGGGCGCATCCACACGTCGTACAACCAGGCCGTCGCCGCCACCGGCCGCCTGTCGTCGTCGGATCCGAACCTGCAGAACATCCCGATCCGCACCGAAGCCGGGCGCAAGATCCGCGCGGCCTTCGTCAGCGGCGACGGGCTGGAATTCGTGTCCGCCGACTACTCCCAGATCGAACTGCGCGTGCTGGCCGACCTGTCCGCCGACGAATCCCTGGTGGACGCGTTCCGGCGCGGCGTGGACATCCATGCCCGCACCGCGGCGCGCGTGTTCCACTGCGACGAGGCGGCCGTGACGCCCGACCAGCGGCGCACCGCCAAGGTGATCAACTTCGGCCTGCTGTACGGTATGGGCGCGTTCCGCCTGGGCCGGGACCTGAAGATCCCGATGGCCGAGGCCCAGCACATCATCGACGACTACTTCGGCGCCTTCCCCGGCGTGCGCAAGTACCTCGATTCCACGCTGACGCTGGCCCGCACCGACGGCTTCGTGACGACCGCCTCGGGCCGGCGCCGCGCCATCGAGGGCATCCACGCGAGCAACCGCAACGAGCGCGCGGGCGCCGAGCGCATGGCCCAGAACATGCCCATCCAGGGCACCGCCGCGGACATCATCAAGATCGCCATGGTGCGCCTGCGGGACCGCCTGCTGGCGGACGGCCTTCCGGCGCGCCTGGTCCTTTCCGTCCACGACGAACTGGTGCTGGAAACCCGCGAAGGCACGGGTTCGGCCGTCGCCGCCGTGCTGCGGGAGGTCATGGAAAACGCCTGGCCCCTGTCGGTCCCGCTGGCGGTCGAGGTGGGGCGCGGCCACGTGTGGTCGGAACTGCACGGGTGAATGCCGGATCGACGCCGCGTCGGCCTACTGCCCGATGGCCACGTATACCGCGCTGATCCGCCACGAACCGCCTGCCGCGATTCCCGGGACCTCGAAGGCGAAGGTGTGCTGCCCGGTGGCGCTCAGCACGGGCGCGTCCAGCAGCACGGCGTCGGTCACCGCGCCAGGGCACCAGTTCGCGCGCAAGGCGACGACGCTCATCGTGTTGCCGCAGGGGTTCAAGGCGCAGTAGACGAAGGGCTTGCCGCCGCCTTCCGTCCAGGTGGCCGGCTGGCACCAGGGCAGGCAGTTCACCCAGAATTCCCTTTCGCCGATGGGCGTGTCATCCACGTTCCATGTGTGCGTGCGTTTGCAGAACTCCTCGGCGCCCCCGAGGCACGCCGGATCGTCGACTTGCGTGCCGCCGTGCCCCGTCGCCCGGATCTCGATCCGTCCGGCCGTCGTCCCCTCCGGCACGTTGAAACTCACCGGTGCGGGCGGTTCCCCGGCGCCCAGGCTGCCATTCCACAGCGGGACCACGGCCAGCACCTTCCGCGGCGCGGGTCCGGGGGTCACTTCCAAACGCGCCGACACGGTCCAGCCGCCGGCCGAACCGGTGCCTTTCCCGTTCGCGGCCGACCACGTCGAAATGTGGATCCGGACCGCGTGGTCCCCGGGCGCCAACCCGTTCAGCACGTCGGTCACGTCCGCCTCGACGTGCATCGGGCCGCCGAAGGGCGTGATGGCCCGGACCAGTTCGATCGCCGGCGGGTCGCCGTCCTTCGCGGGATCGTCGATCGTCACCTCGAAGTTCCGGTCATAGGCGTCGCAGTCGGCGGGGTAGTCCTGTCCGGGCGGCGGAGGGTTGGTCGCCCACTTCGTGAACGGGAAGCAGGTCGTGTCCAGGTCCAGCACCAGGCGCACCGCCGTCGCCGGGCCGTCCAGGTGCAGCGACGTCCGCACGTTCTGGAAGTTCGGCTGGTCCTGGAGGCTGGTGATGCGTGCCTGATTGAACACCCTGATAATCGTCGCGCCCGTCCCCGTGTCGCCCGGAACGTCGGCAGCGACCTCCTGCGGCGCGTCCAGCGTGTCGCCAATCGCATCCACTGTCGGCACTTCGGTTCCCGGATCCGCGGTCTCGAAGTCCAGCCTTGCCGCGACGTCCTCGTCGGCCGCCAGTCCCGGATCCGCCCGCGATCCCCCGCAGGACACCATAGACATGCCCAATGACAGCATCGCGGCAATGGATACTGCGATACGACGCATCGAAGCCTCCTGAAACGGGCCGCATCAACCTACCATTCGTGATGTTCCTGTCAACGGGGAGGTCTAATCTCGTAAGGTTCTTGCCCGAGGATTAGTCTCCCGCGCATTCCGAGAATGCCTGACATGCCGAGCATCCTGTGCGCGCCAGAATACCAGAATGTCTGACAGTCGTTGACATATTTCTGTTGTCGGCAATAGGAATAGGTTCCGGCGATAGTGACTTTGGGGGGTAAATATGTGGATTCGCCTTGCAAGACGTCTTGAAACCTGTATCTTACGTTCTCGATGGAGGAGCATTATGCGATCGAGAGCTACGTCCCCCCCTGGCAAAATCAGCCCAGGCCGTCTGGCGCGAACGGAGCGTATTGGCGGAATTGGCGCCTTGCGTTGCGTTCTTCGCAGGCTCGCAACCAGGACTGGAGGATATCTGTGATGTGGAAAGGATTCATGGCGATGATGGTGATTGGGTTCTCTGCAGAGGCGTCTGCTGCATGCCCGGCAAGCCTCTTTGACAGGATCATTCCGGGGACCGATAACCTGGGCTGGGTTTCGTTCGGCAGCGACTTCAAACTGTCCAACGTGGATTCGACCTACGCGGTTGTCGAAGGTCCGACAACAACTGTGAACACGAGCACCATTTGGCGCTATTCGACCGCGAATCATTCGCTTGTGAACTCGCAAACATTCGATGGCAATTCGGGCGAATCGATTGCGCAGTTGAGCAATTCTGGCTCTAATCAGTGGATCGTGGGATTCAACTGGGCTGGCGACTACTTCCGGAGGCTCAGTTCAACTTTGGGTTTCAATGGGTCGGCGGCGGAAACCTTCCCGACCTACTACATGGCAACGGTTGACGACGTCGCTGGGATGCCTTCCTCCGGGAATTTCGTTGCCGTCGGCACTGCAGTCTCCGGTGGAGGTTCGTACGCAAACCAGGTTCTCCTTGCGCAATACGATTCAACCGGCGCAATGGTGACGGGTTGGCCAAAGGTCATCGGGACCGATACGGAAGTTGGTTATGCATCGGTATCGACCGCCGTCGATCCGACTCTGGGAGAACTGATTGCTGTCGCATGGAGTTCCGCGGCGAACGGCGTGTGGGACATCCCGACCTACGTCAAGTTTGTGGTGTATCGCGCTAACGGAACTGTCTACGCGGCTACGCGTACGGTTCCGGATATTAATGGGATTTATGCGGACCTCTACCCCGACATCGCGATCGTTGATGGCAAGATCGTGATCACTTTCCAACGCGATATCTACAACCAGTGCGCGCAAGCCATGTATCAGACCTGGAGACTCTCTGGAGCCTCCTACATCGCGCCCACGGTTCTGAACGGCACTGACAGCAGTCCATGTGGCTTCCGGCCCAAGGTGGATGCTGGTGTTTGGAATTCCAATCCCTACTTTGCCATCGCCTGGGCTCCCAGCGAAACGAATTCGAGCGATTATGGTTGGTGGAAGGCGTTCAGAGGCGTTTCCGCGCCAGTCCTTACCACCGGCCCGAACTTCGTGTCGATCGTTCCTGTCTATCGGGACAACCCAATCAACGTCGAAATGGCCACTGATTGCACCGGTTCGCCTCGAGTCGGCTTGTCCTTCTATTCGACGACCAGCGGATTGAGGGGACAGCACGTCACATTCCAGGTGGCCAATCCCTAGCGACAGCATCGCTTCCTCGCGCCTGGCCCACAGCTAATCCGAAGGTAACCGATCATCCACCCCTACATCGGCTGACTGATAACTTGACGGTAGGTGGAAACGTGCGACCTTCGTGGTTGTGAGGAGCCCACCTCCAGTCGCGAAGACCCTCGAAGAAGCGAACTCGAACATTGCGCAACTGTGGGAGATGCTCGATGAACTGGAAGCGCGTCTTGCCCAGAAATCAGACGAATTCCTCGCGCCTGCCATCTATGGACGCGCTTTGTTCGAAGTCGAGTCGGCCGCCACCTTGGGAGTGGACTGGTCGCAAGCCTGGCGGGAAGTCGGGATATTCAGCGCATTTACACGTGCTGGGGCCGCCCGACTATTTCGGGGACGCGGTGGACGATACCGTAAGGTGCTGAACAGCGCGTTCTGGAAAACCTGTGGGAAACGGGGCGCCGCACCGCCCGGTTTCTCACACGGCTCGGCCCCGGCGGCACCAAGTTGCTTCGCTTCCGATGTTGATCGTGATAGCGTTCCCCATTGGGTAAGAGCGGCCGTCTCGCTGAGTTCGATCTGGTCCCTGTCCGAGCGGCGGGAACTACCTCAGTTCCGGAGACGGACTTGGACTCTGAACTCGACGTTTCCTCAGTCTCAAGGGAGCAAGACATGCGAATGCCCGTTCTGGTTGCTGGACTCGTGACTTTCCTTTGCCAGTTGCCGTCGGGAGCCTCAGCCGGATTGGCGTCGAAGATCGAATCGAGCAGCGAACTCGAGACGGTTGCCCATGCCGACTCCAAGGCCTTCCTGGAGTCCGAACTCCGCTCGGGTCACCTGAGCGCATCGGGACGGGAGGTTCTCGCGACCACCGTGCCCGGTTTCCTCCCACAAATCACCTATTCGGCCTGGGGCGTTCCCGACTATATCGGCGGCCCCTTCACGAGCGTCACATCGTCAGCCATCTCGGCGTTCGCCACGGATCCGCTCGCCAAGGTGCTGGGATTCTTGAACCGGTTCTCGAAGACCTTCGTCCTGCCACAGGGGACCGAGCTGATTCTCCATCGAACGGAGACCTGGAAGGATGGGCGGACGTTCGTCCAGATTTCCCAGGTTCACGATGGAATCCCCGTGTTTGCTTCCGACGTGTGGTTCCACTTCAATCCCGACGGGAGCCTCTCGTTACTCTCGGGCACTCTCTATCCAGAATTTGTCGATCCGGATATCCCGCTGCTGTCAATGAATGATGCCCTCCTGCAAGTCCCGGGGGCGACGCCGGAAACCCTGGCCGACGACGGTCGCCTAGTCTTCGTCGATCTCGCGCTCCTTGGCGGCGGCGGGCCATACATGGCTCTGGCGTGGGAACTGGTCCTCGTTCTTGAAGGTGAACCCGCGACGGTCTGGGTGGACGCTCTGACCGGAGAACTGCTTCGCCGGGAATCCATGACTCGAAGCGCCTTTTCCTACGAACCCCGGGACGCCCGGATCAATGGCAGGGACGCCAAGAAGGTCAATGGCCCGGTTGCCGATACATTCGACACCTTGCCGCTCAGCTGGAACGCCGCGACGGTCTACGACTACTGGGGCCAGCATGGGTGGAGCAGCTATGACAACCAGGACTCCCCGATGCGAGTTGTGGCCAACTACGGCATGTGTGATGGGGATGGAACCTGCGTGCCCGGCAGTTCCGGATCGGACGTCAAGTGCGGCACGTCGCCGGGAGGCTGCCCGCAAGCGAACCCCATCCTTCACGCCATCGAGCCGAAGACCGCTTTCTGGAACGTCGGGCCGAGCTTCTTGGCCCAGACAGGAGCCGGCGTTTCGGCAAGCTCGCAAGCGGTCTTCTGTGCCGGAAACGACACCCTTGATTTCGTGGCCCACGAATTCGGCCATGCATTCAACGGCGCCACGTCGCACCTTCCCTATTCGGGTGTCCAGGGTGCCCTCGACGAACATCTTTCCGATTGCCTTGCCGCGATGGTCGACACGGGCAACTGGACGCTCTTTGAAGGCTCCTACTTCAACGCCCACTACGGCTCGATCCGTGACGTCGCAAATCCCCAGAACACGCCCACGCTTGTCGACTTCGGCTATCCGGTTGCGTCCTGCGGATATGGGCTCCCCTCCGGCCAACCCGTTCATTTCACCGACTACCGAAAGTGGGCAAAGACCGAGACGTCCGATTTCGGGGGAGTTCATCAGAATTCCGGAATCGGGAACAAAGTCTGTTATCTGCTCGGGGATACGCAAGGCAACCTCCATGTCCACGGGGGAATCTCCGTAGCCGCCCTGGGCAGGAGCGAGGCCGGGTGGATATTCCATTACCTGCAACGACTCTACCTCGGGTCACAGGCCGAGTACAGCCAGTATCGGAATGCGCTCGAAAACGCCGCATACCTGCGCGACCTCGTCGTCGGTGACACAAATCTGACCAGATATCATTCGGCGACCAACGCTTCCGATGCCGTCGGAATCTGGCGATCGGGCGGGTTCTGGGGAGGCACTGCGCTCCGCCTTAAGACGCAGTTTCGTGTCGCTTCGTTCAAGCACCAGGTGCTTGGCGTGGAGCGCCTATACGTTTGGATGAAGGACAGGGCCGATGGGAACCTGAAGGGAGTCTACTGGGATCCTTCCATCAACGGCTACAGCGGGCTCGGCACGACAACCCCGATCTTCGCGGGCCCGACAGCCATCCTTTCCGGGGGCGGGTCCGCCACCATCTACTTCACTCCCGACATGGGGAACTATACTCCGGGGTCTCTCATGTATTACACCCTCAGCGGTGGGACACTGAGCGGTCCCAGTTACGAACGTGGCAACCCATTGACCGACCTTGAGATAGGCGCTGCGTACATCATCAATCGCGCATACCTGTTCTTCCGCGATCCGGGTACTTCTCTTATAAGGATTAAGCAGGCGACTATGGCTACGACATATGCCCTGGTTACCGGGTCGGGCACCCTGTCCACGAATCGTACGATGGCCTCCGCCCAGGCTCTCGGCCGGGTCTGGCTCGCCTACCAGCCCCATACGGATCCACCCATGTGGGGCAAATCGATCTGCGTGACCAGCGTGTCGGAAACGGCCCTGTATGCGAACGTGCAGGCGCAGTGGGCGACACCATACTGCTTCCCGGTTTTGGATCCTTCGGGAACGTCGCCATGCGGTACCGCTTTGTATGGTCCGGCCGGCATTTCGATGGCATTGACGTTCTATCAGCCGTCCGGCCTGCCTGGGCGGTTCGAGGTAGCCTTCATGCTCTCGGCCCAGGTGCCTGCGGTCTTCACGTTCATGGGAGATTCGTCCGGGGCCATCACTGGGTTCACCCGTTCCGTCGAGATCGAGGCGCCTGCGGGTCGGGCCGTCGGGGACCACGAAATCTATTCGGACTACCAATACCTGTTCTCAACCGACTCGAGCGACTACTTGGTCTTCCGATACAAGAAGGGCTACTAGTTGTCTAAGGCTGCGATCAAGGGTGTCATCATGCTGCGGAGTTGCCCGACGAATGTAAATCTCCTGATTGCCTGGGCTATCCTAGCGGGCGGGGCGTGCGGTGGCTGCGGTGCCGGGACTTCTGCGACTGAAGCGGGGTTCGATGTCGACAGTCAAGAGCTTCCGGACGTGGACGCCGGTCCGCCCGACGCGGGCTTCGATGCCGGCACGGATCCCGGTGTCCAGTCACCGGATCCCGCCGCAGATGTTCCGATCGCGATTATCGAGATTCTCAATGGCGACCTATTCGACGCCACTCCGGACGCCTTGCCTGACATCGCCCACGACACGGCGCAACACCTGTGCTCCATCGATCGGGCGACCAACCCATCCCTGGTCGTGGACTGTGGCACGCGCGGGCGAGACGCGTCGGCTCCCGCTTCGTCCTGGTTGCGGGTGCTGCCGAAGGGGTTCTGGCCCGCCGCGGACGGTTCCGGGCGCGTCCGGGTCGGGCTCTTCTGGTTCAACGGGTTTTCGGCGATGCCCACGGACGACACCAGGCTGCCGGACGCATCTCGAAGACTTTGCGTTTCGGCGGTACCAGACCTCCTGCCGACGGGCATCGTTTACTACGACCTGGACTTGGAGGGCCGGACATCCGAGTTCGTCGGGATGGCAGTGTTGCATCCGCTGGACGCGGACCGGTTGGACTCGGTCGTCTTGGGACACATGACAGGTGTCTTGAACCGTTCGCCGGACGTGTTCATGAAGGGCGACGAACCGCCGGACGCGGATACGCTGTTCTTGGGCCGCTACGTGAAGGTCGGGAACCGCTTTCTGCGGTTCGAACTCGTGTCGTCGGACGTGCCGGTGGTCGATTCCGGCGATACCCCTCCGCTACCCGGCCTCTATGAGTTCCAGGTCGACATCTCGATTCCCACGCGGAAGGTTCTGGCGCTGAAGGTCTACGGGGTATCCGGCACCGAAGGGGCGGAAGCGTCGCCATCGTATCGCCTGGACTACCAGGGGAGCGTTCCCCTGTCAGTCGACATCGCGTTGATCCGGGCGGCCCAGCAGGCGATCAGCGGGTGCGGGTGCAGTCGGGACGGGGCGACCCCGATCGAGGTTCCGGCTCGCGCCACGTGCGTCAGCGTGGAACCAAGCGGGTTCTTCTCATGCCACACCACGGCTGGGTCGTCGGACAGGACCTGCTGCACAAACGGCCAGGGGTTCTACGGACTGCCGTGGGAAGGCCCAGGCCTGGTCCTGTACGCCGATTGCGGCGCTTTGAGCCAGTTTCGAGCGGTGACCGGGGAATCCACCGAGATGGCCGCGGACTACACGGACACGGCCGACCTCAGGGTTCGTGGCCTGCCGAGCTCGTTCCAGATCGGTTTCACGGACGACCCCAGTGCGGCGCTTCCACCGGAAGGGACCGTAATGCTGGCGACCCTGTGTGGCCACGGCGAGGAACCGCCATACGCGCAGTGCGCGTTCTACCTGTCCACGATGTTCGGAGGAGCGCACGCCACCTTGAGCGAGGTCCAGGTCGGGTCGGCGACGCCCCCGACCATCCGCGGATTGCTGAGCTTCGACGATTCGAACCTGCCGGAGCATGTCGCCGTCGCGCCATGCTCCAGAACCTGGGAGTTCAACCTGCCTGTGTGGGACGGCTCACGGGAGTAGCGACGAAACCTGCTGAACACCTGCGCTGCCTTCTTCCTGTACCGCGGAAAGCTTTCTGGTGGCTACTGCGTCTTCGACGGATTTCTCATCTCCAGTTCCCGGATCGCCTGGGCGGCCCAGTTCGGATCCCGCAGCATCGCGCGGCCGATCCCCACCAGGTCGGTGCGGCCCTCGCGGATGACGGCGTCCGCGAACGCAGGTTCGGTGATGCCGCCCGTCACCAGGACTGGCACCTTGACCACCTTCTTCAGCGCCTCTGCGTACTTCACGAAGTAGCCCTGGCCCGCATGCCACGCCGGTCGGGCGCCCTGCAGGGCCCCGGACACGTCCAGCAGGTCGGCGCCGGCCTCGATCAGTCGCGGGGCGGTGCGGCACGTCACGTCGATCGTCAGGCCGCCCGTCGTTTCATCGTCGGCGCCCAGGCGCAGGAAGATCGCGACGTCCGGACCGACCCGTCGCCTGACCTCGGCCAGAACCTCGCAGTGCAGGCGGCTGCGGTTTTCGTCCGACCCGCCGTAGCGGTCTCCCCGGCGGTTGGTCAGGGGCGACAGGAACTGGCACAGCAGGAAGCCGTGGGCGGCGTGGACCTCGACGGCCTGGAAGCCCGCCGCGACCGCACGGGCCGCCGCGTCCCCGAAGGCCCTCACGGTTTCGGCGATGTCGTCGCGCGACAGTTCGTCGGGCACCTCGCCCTTGCCATAGGGGTGGGCGACGGCCGACGGCGCCACCGGACGAGTCCCCGCGATTGCAGGCGATCCCGTGGCGCCGGCATGGGCCAGTTGAAGGCACGCCACCGAGCCCTCGGCCCGGATCGCGGCCGCGATCTTGCCCAGTCCCGGCACCATCCCGTCCTGATGCACCCCCAGTTGGCCTTCGTTGAACCGACCGATCGGCAGCACGTACGAATGCTCGACGATGATCAGCGCCGTCCCGGCCGCCGCCCGCAGGCGGTGGTACTCGACGTGGTCGTCGGTCGCGCCGCCGTCCGGTCCCGCCCGGCCCGAGGCCATCGGCGGCATCACGATCCGGTTTTCCAGGTGCAGGCCCGCGAACTCGATCGGATCCAGGAGGCCCGGCATCGATTCACCTCGGTGGGATGGAGCGTTGGTTGGGAAAGACGAGTGGCCGCGCGGGCCGGTGTCATGGCGCAGGAGGGTTGCAGACGCCGTAGATCGTCCCCGAGGAGCCTTCCGCGCCGCGGTTCGCGTTGCCCGCGCCGCCCGCGCCGCCGACACCCGGGAACCCCTTGACTTCGTAGGTGTTGCCGTCGCAAGTCGGGCTGATGTCCGTGCCCAGGATGTAGACCGGGTACGAAGGGCCGCCGGCGCCGCCGCCGCCACCGCCGCCGTTGCCGCCGTCGCCGCCCGCACCGCCGCTCGCGCCGGCGCCTGCACTGTCGCTGACGCTCGCGCCGCCCGCACCGCCGGCGCCACCGGCGCCATACGTGCCCGCTTCGCCACCGTTGCCGCCGTTGCCGCCGTCATCGGAGTAGATCGTGTTGTCCTTGATCAGCGGGTTCGACTCGACGACGAAGATGCCGAACGATCCGCCGCCGCCGGTGCCGCCCTTGCCGCCGGTCCCTCCGCAGCCGCCACCGCCGCCGCCGCCGCCACTGCCGCCGGCCGAATAGCAGTCGATGCCCAGGAACGTGCTGGAATCGCCGCCGCCGCCGCCGCCGCCGCCACCGCCCTTGCCGGGCTGGCCGTCGATCCCGTTCTTGCCCGGATCCCCCAGAAAGAGTTTGATGGCGTTGAAGGTGCCGCCGGAACTGCCGGCCACGCCGATCTGCCCGTCGGCGCCCTTGGCGCCCGGCCCGCCTGGACTTCCATCGCCCTCATTGGGGCCCGGCGCGCCGGCCGTGCCGCCCCCGTTGGGACCGGCGTTCCCGACATATCCCCCGTCGCCGATGTGGCCGCCCTTGCCACCCTCGCCACCGGCCTGCCCGCAGGGGCTGGTCCCGCCGGTGCCCCCGAGGACCTTCGTGTTGAAGTCGAAATGGGTGCAGGTCCAGCAGATCCCGCATCCATCATAAATCAGTGCGTCGGTGCCCTTCACGCCGTCCTTGGCGCTGGGGCCGGCGGTTCCCGGCGACCCCAGTTTGCCGTCGGCCCCCCGGTCCGGCTCGATGATGTTGTTCACGATCTTCAACGCGTCCGAGCACTGATACACGGTGATGCCATACGAACTGGCGCCTACCTGGGTGGCGGGGCCCGTCCGGACGTAGAACCCGTCGAAGGTCGTGTCGGACGTGATGTTCCGCGCGACGACCGTGCGCACGGCGTCGAGTTCCGGGCCCGTCCACCGGATCGTGGTGGTGTTGGTGGCGATGGACCGCGACCAGCCCAGTTTCGCGTTGTACCCGCCGAACAGGTTGATGCCGCCCTCCAACTTGACCTGTTCCGGGTAGACGCCCGTGGACACGTACAGGTCCTTCCGGTCCAGTTGCGTCTGCGCGAATTCGAGGGCCGCGTTGATGGTCTTGAACGGGTGGCCCATGTCGCCCTGGAAGTTGTCGGCATCGTCGCCGGCATCGACGTCGACGAACACGCCGCCCTTGCCGGCCTTGACGTCGGGGACGTTGCCGTCGATGCCGTCGCAATTGGCGTCGAAGCAGTTTTCGCCGGGGCACGACGCGGCGACACTGTCCGGGTTCGGCCGGTCGTCCTTGGACTGGTACGTGCACTTGTACTCGCAGCCCGTCGCGTCCTTGCCGTCGAGGTTCATGTAGCCTTCCAGGCATCCGTTCAGCGCGCAGGAACCGGTATCGCAGAACGACACCGCGTTGCTGAAGTTGCACGTCGTTTCGCAGTCGCCGCAGTGCAGGATCTGGTTGCCGTTCGTCGGGTCGGGCTTGCCGACCTGGTAGTCCGTGTCCGGCCCGCACAGGCAGTGGCCGCTGACCGGCATGCACTGCTTCGTCGTGGTCGTCCCGTCCTTGTGCAGGACGTCCTTGCATTCGTAACCGGACGCGCAGCCCCCGGTCTCGTCGCAGGCGTCGATGCAATAGGACTTGGAACCCATCGTGGTGCACAGGCCGCCCAGGCCGCACGTGCCGTCGGTCAGGCACTCCTGACACGTCGAGTCGAAGATGGGCATGCAGATGAAGACAGGCTCCCCGACCGCCACGTTCTTGCATTCCCAGCCGCAGGGGCAGTTTTCGACGCAGGTCTGCGAGCAGGCGCTGGAACCGCCGGGCAGCGCGATGCACCACTCGCCGGCGCAGTCGGCCTTGACCGTGCAGGCGCAGCCGGTGGGGTAGGGCTTTTCCAGGTCCGAACATTCGCTCTGGCAGACGCCGGTATCCGGCCCGACGCCCTCGTCCTCGGCCGCGCCGTCGTCCCGTTCGACGCCGTCGTCCGCGGCCCCCGGGTCATCGGTTTCCGGAATGTCCTGGCAGGACGTGCCGATGCAGGTGTCGGTCCCGACGTCCTTCGGGTCGCCGGTGCTGCCGCCGCAGGCGACGAATCCGACTAGGGCCAACAGCGCCAGCGTCGTCCCGCCAGCAGCCAAATCCGTGAAACGCTTCATGGGTCTTTTCCTTGTCCGAACCGCGCGATAGTCTAACGGATGGCCCTTGTCCGCACAAGCGACCCCGGGATGTGGTACAAGACGCGCGCGGAGGCTTCCCCAGAGGCGGACATGGCGGACGATCGTGAAGGACCTGCCCTGGAACCCGACAACGTCCCCCGGGGCCCGGAAAACTACGCGGAACGATTCATCAAGGACTTCCGCGAGTTCAACGGTGTCGACGTCGACGAGGCGATCATCGGCGGCCACATCCGGGCCACCCTGGCCCTGCCGTCCCGGATCGAACACCACCCGCGCCTGGTCATCCCCGGCGAACCCGCCACGATCGCCGCTGCCCGCGCCGGTCTTTCCACCGGGCCGCTGATTCTGGAGGTCGGCTCGGGCCTGGGCCGCTTCCTGAACGGCCTGGCGTTGCTGCGCCCCGACGCGCGCCTGCTGGGCTGCGAAACGCGCCTGGGGTTCTGCATCAAGGCCCTGCGCAAGGCCGACCGCCACGGCGCCACGAACCTGTGGATGACCTGGGGCGACGCCCGCCTGACGATCCCGGCCATCGTCCCGCCCGGCACGGCGGCCGAAGCCTACCTGCTGTACCCGGACCCCTGGTGGAAGCGGAAGCACGCCCGTCGCCGCCACGGTGCCCTGATGGCGACCGTCCTGGCCGACGCCCTGGCCCCCGGCGGCCGCCTGGTGCTGAAGAGCGATGTCGAGCCGTACCTGCAGACGATGGTCGAAGCCTTCACCGAAACGGGCCGCTATGACGCAGGCCCCGCGCCCCTGGAACTGCCCCTCACGGACCGCGAACTCCGACTTGTTCGAGCCGGAACAAAGACCTTTACATCCGCCTTGTTTCGCCGGTAGCATTCGGCAGCCCCGATGCCCCGGCAGTCCGGATTCGCCCCCGTGACGGCTGGTTTCTGACGCAGCGCGTCCAACCCACGCGCCCCCCGGGAGGAGGTACCCCATGGCGAACATCATCTACCCGATCGCGATGTCCCTGATGCTGGTCGTGGCCCTGTACTTCTTCGTCACGATCATGCGCACCAAGATCCAGGTGCTGCTGAAGGCGAAGCCCGACGTGCGCTGGGACCGCATCCCGGAACGCATCCAGGCCATGTTCAAGGTCGCCATGTTCCAGTTCAAGATGTTCAAGGAGCCCGCCCCGGGGCTGATGCACGCGCTGATCTTCTGGGGCTTCCTGATGCTGCTGATCCGGTCCATTTCGATCATGGGCCGCGGCTTCGCGGGCCCCGATTCCAACTGGACGCTGCTGTGGTTCTGTCCCTGGTGCGAAAGCATCTACACGTACTGCAAGGACTGGACGGAACTGGTCGTCCTGGCCATGGTCTGCTACGCGTGGTTCCGCCGCGCCGTGACCAAGCCCAAGCGCCTGACGATCACGTTCAGCGGCTACCTCGTCCTGTCGCTGATCGGCGGCCTGATGGTCACGGACTTCCTGTATGACGGCGCGCGGTTCGCGCAGTTGGCATACGTCGGCAAGGACGGCTTCACGCTGCCCCAGGCGCTGGTGGACGCCCTGACCCACGAAAAGGGCTACGCGCCGGTCAGCGCCTTCGTCGGCACCTGGTTCGCGTCCCTGCCCCCGTCCGCCCTGACCATCATCGAAGTGTCGACCTTCTGGCTGCACCTGGCCATCCTGCTGTTCTTCCTGAACGAGCTGCCGCGCTCCAAGCACTTCCACGTGATCACGTCGATCCCGAACACCTTCTTTGCGAAGCTGGGCGCCCCCGGGGCCCTGGACCCCATCAAGGACATCGAAAACCAGGAATCCTTCGGCGTGGCCGAGCCCCGCGACCTGACCTGGAAGCAGATCTTCGATGGCTACTCCTGCACGGAATGCGGACGCTGCACGGTCACGTGCCCGACCGTCACCACCGGCAAGACGCTGTCCCCGAAGCAGTTGATCATCGACACCCGCGACTACATCAAGGCCCACGAAGCGGAAATCCTGGCCGGCAAGAACACGGTCGAGTCGGGCAGCACGCTGATCGACGCCGTGAAGAAGGAAGCGATCTGGGCGTGCACGACGTGCCGTTCCTGCGAGGAAAACTGCCCCGTCGCCATCACCCACACCGACAAGATCGTGGACTACCGCCGCTACCTGACGCTGATGGAGGGCGACACGGCGCCCGAGGTCACCACGACGCTGAAGAACCTGGAAAACAAGTCCAACCCCTGGGGCATGCCCATGGGCGAGCGCGGCATGTGGATGGTCGAGGAACTGGGCGTCAAGCTGATGAGCGACGCCGGCGAAGTCGACTACCTGTACTACCTGGGCTGCTCGGGCGCGTTCGACGACCGCAACAAGCGCGTCGCGACGGCGCTGGTCAAGCTGATGCAGAAGGCCGGTGTGTCCTTCGCGATCCTGGGGCCGGAGGAAGCGTGCTGCGGTGATTCGGCCCGGCGCCTGGGCAACGAGTACCTGTTCCAGATGCAGGCCGCCCAGAACATCGAGGTCTTCAAGCAGTACAAGTTCAAGAAGATCCTGACGACCTGCCCGCACGGCTACAACACCATCAAGAACGAGTACGGCCAGTTCGGCGGGAACTACGACGTGGTTCACCACACGGAACTGCTGGCCGACCTGATCCGCGACGGCAAGTTGACGCTGCCGGCCCACGGCGACCCCATGCGCGTCGTGTTCCACGATTCGTGCTACCTGGGCCGCTACAACGAAATCTATGACGCGCCGCGCGACGTGCTGAAGGCGCTGCCGGGCGTGACGCTGGGCGAGATCGAAAAGAGCCGCCAGAACGGCATGTGCTGCGGCGCCGGCGGCGGCATGATGTGGAAGGAAGAGCACGAGGGCGAGCGCATCAACCGCGTCCGCGTCAAGCAGTTGCAGGAAGCGAACCCCGAGATGATCGCCAGCGCCTGCCCGTTCTGCCTGCAGATGAACAAGGACGGCATCGCGGAACTGGACCTGACCGAGTCCTTGAAGACCAAGGACATCGCGGAACTGCTGGCCGAGAGCATCGGCGTGTAGCCCCGCTTTCCCCTCCCGAAGCCCCGCCCTGACGTGCTACCCTCGCCACGCTGCCCAAGTCGAAGTCCATCGGGGGGGGAGTCATGCGTCTGGTGGCCCTGATCGGCGGGCTGGTCCCTGTCCTGGCGATCGCGATCGTGTCGTCGGGCAGCGCCCGGGCTGCCGACGCCCCCGTGCCCGCGCCGACGGACGAACCGGACACCGACAGCCGCGTCCTGCTGGACGAGGTCACGCTGACCTTCGGCGTGGACCGCAAGACCGGGAAGCCCTACGCCGACCGCGAAAGCCATCAGCAGATCCGGATCCTGCGCGCGGACGGCGTTTCGGAAGCCGGCCGGACCGTCGCGTACCGCAAGGGGGCCTCGGAGGTCACGCGGATCGAGGGGTCCACGACCCTGCCCGACGGCCGCGTCGAGCGCCTGGACCCCAAGGATGTCGGCGACTTCCTGACGATCACCGACTGGGAACTGTTCGGCGACGATCGGACGAAGCGGTTCACGCTGCCCCTGGCGGTGAAGGGCGCCGTCCTGGACTTCCGGACCACCACGCGGCATTTCGAACTGGACCTCGCCTTCGGGACGTTGCTGGGAAACGGCGCGCCGACGGACCTGGTGCGCCTGCGGGTCGTGCTGCCTGCCGGCGCGGTGGTCGAGCACATGGTCGTGCGGGGCAACGATCCCGTCGACCTGCCGCCTGTGGAATCGACCCGGCCCGATGGCGGTCGGGAGCTGCTGTGGGAGGTTCGCGACGTTCCGGGGGACAGCGCCGAGCCGTTCGCGCCCGGCCTGTGGTTCCGCGAAGCGCGGGTGATCCTGGCGTTGCAGTCGATGGTCGTGGACGGGAAAACGGTCCCGGGCCGCCCGGACCTGGCCGCCCATGTCGCCTGGCTGGACGCGCGGTACCGCGAGCAGTCGCAGCCCGACGCCGACCTGGTGGCGACCGTCGGGAAGGCGCTGGCCGAGGCGGGGCAGCCCACCGACGCCCGGGAAAAGGCGCGCGTCCTGTACGAGTGGGTGCAGGACCACATCCGGTACGTCGCGGTCGAACTGGGGGAGGGCGGCTGGGTGCCGCACAGCGCCCGCAGCGTCCTGACCACCCTGTACGGGGACTGCAAGGACAAGGCGAACCTGCTGTCCGCGATGCTGCGGGTGGCCGGGATCGACAGCGTGCCCGTGGTGATCCTGACCCGCAGCGGGCCGGTCCGGCGGGTGACGATGCCCGGCCGGGGCAGCTTCAACCACGCGATCCTGGGGGTTCGCATCGGCGACGAACTGGTGCTGGCCGATCCGACGACGACCACCGTGCCGTTCGGGAAACTGCCGGCCGGCGATCAGGACGCCGACATCCTGGTGGTCGATCCGGGCCGGCCGCGGATGGAGCACACGCCCCGGGACGCGCCCGAATCCTCCCGGAAGGAGGAGCGGACGGACCTGACGGTTCAGCCGGACGGCGCGCTGACCGGGAGGTTCGCGATCCGGTTCGTGGGGGACCGGGCCTACAGTGAGCGCGCGGCGTTCCGGGTCCGCACGCCGAAGTCGCGAAAGGACTTCGTTCGCCAGAACCTGGACCTGTCGGTGGACGGGCTGGAAATCGTGTCCTTCGAATCCCTGGGCGGCGGTGCGCGGGATGAAACGTTCGAACTGACGGGACACCTGCGGGGGCGGGCTCCGGTGGCGTGGTCGGGCACCACCGCCCTGGTCCGGGCGCGGGCCCTGGTCGGCACCTCGGAACAGGCGCCTTCGTTCGCTCCGCGGAAGTCGGAATTCCTGCGGGGGTGGGGGTCGTCGGAAACCATCCGGACGACGGTGCGCTTCCCGGTGCCCGTCCGTTCGGTGGCCAAGGCCTGGGGCGGCGCACGGGATGGCGTGACCGGGGCGTACCGCTGGTCCGCCGGCATCGTGGACGGGGCCCTGGTCGTGGAGCGTTCCGCGGTCTACCGTCCGGCAAGCGTCGTGGCGGCGGAATTCGAGGACAAGGTCGCGGCGGTCTTCAGGGCGATTTCCACGTCGGATGCCCCCCTGCGCATCGAACTGGACGGCGAGGTGCGGCCATGACGACGCGGCGACTGGCCTCCCTGCTGCTGGCGACCGGGGTCCTGGGGGCGGCATTCCCGGCCGGCGCCACCCTTCCGGACCTCAAGACGACCTGGCTGGACCCCGCGGCCCTGGTCGTGGCCGATCCCCAGCGCTACCACGAGTTCGGCGCCGTCGTCGTGTACCGGGAGCGGCGCATCCGGATGCTGAACAAGTGGGGGTCCGATGGCTCAACGCAGATCCTGGACCACGCGGCCATCGCCATCCTGGACCTGTCCGGCCAGGGCCATGCGAACGTCCGCGTGTGGTACCGGGGCGACTGGAAGGTCCGGGATTTCCTGGCCCGGACCGTGGCCCGCGACGGGACCGTCCGGGACGTTTCCCCCGACAGCGTGTACGACGAGAACGTGACCCCCAAGTCCGGCGACGACGAAGGATGGCGCATCAAGGTGTTCGCGTTCCCGCGCGTCGAACCGGGGGTCGTCCTGGAGTACCGGTACCTGCTGGAACTGCCCTACGTGCGCCGCCAGTACTGGGAGTACTGCGTGGACGACCTGCCGGTGATCCGGTACGACCTGACCCTGCACGTGACGCCCGAAACGATCCTGCTGCTGAAGATCTACAACACGCGCCAGCAGATCGCGACGACCGACGAGGACGGCCTGGTGACGCTGAAATGGACCTTGAAGGATCTGCGGCCGCCGCCCGACGAACGGGAACCGCCGACGAAGCAGTTGCGTGTTCCCTGGTGGCTGGCTTCGACCGTCCAGTTTTCACGGGGGCAGAACATCATCCACCTGTCCACGAAGTGGGAGCACGCCCTGCGCTGGCACTTCCAGCGCCTGGTCATGGAAACCGCCGACGACCTGAAGGGCTACAAGTCCCCCCTGGCGAAGGTCGATGGCGAGGCGCCCGGGCAGACCGTCCAGCGGGCCTACGAGTGGGTCCGGGACACGCTGATCTTCGGGGGGTTCCAGGACTTCGACGATCTGCGGCCCCTGGCGAAGACGTTGACGACGGGCCGTTCCGGGACGTTCGAAAGCGCGCGGTTGCTGCAGCAGATGCTGTCCGACCTGGGCGTCCGTGCCGACGTCGCCTTCCTGCGGCGATGGCAGACCGGGGCCTTCGACAAGACCGTTCCGGGGACGTTCTGGCTGAACCACATGCTGGTGCGGGTGCCCGTCCAGGAGGGGATCCCCGAGGTGCTGTGGCTGGATCCCGCGTGCCGGTACTGCGCTGCCGGCACGCTGCCGTACTACGACCAGGGGGTCGACGCGGTGGTGATGAAGATGAAGGGCACCGTGATGCAGGAACTGCCCGAATGGGAAATGGGGCGGCCGGCGGGGCCGGCGGCCAGTTCCGACGGGTTCCGGCGCGTGTTCACGCTGGACGTCGATGCGGCGGGGAAGGTGTCGGGGACGGTCGCCGTCGAACTGACGGGCGACTCGGGCGAAACGTACGCCCGGGCCTACAAGGACGAGGCCCCCGCGGCGCAGCGCCGACGCCTGGAGGGCATCCTGTCGTGGACGTTCCCCGGGGGGCGCCTGAATTCGTTCGAGGAGGATCTGGGCAGCGGGACGTCGCGTCCGGTGCGGTACCTCCTGAGGTTCGAATCCGACCGTGCGACCGCGACGGCCCCGGGCGAGGTCCTGCTGCCGCTGGATTTCCTGTCGTCCGTCCGGGAGCGACAGCCCTGGCCGGAAAAACGCACGCAGAACCTGGTCATCCGCGACCCCGAGGCCCTGCAGGATACCGTGGAGGTTCGGGGGCCGAAGGGCTGGGATCTGCGGATGGAGCCCCAGGAGGGACGGCAGGAGGGCGAGGTGGCGACGTCGGAATTCCGGCTGGCCGCGGCCGAGGGGACGGTGCGGGCGACCCGTTCGCTGTCCATCCGCCGGGGCAACTGGAGCGTGGAGAAGTACCCGGACGTGCCCCGGGCGATCACCCTGCTGTCCCGGCTGAAGCACGCGGCCGTACGGTGGGTGGATCCGCACCCCGTCACGCAGGTTGGAACACCGGTCGAATCGACATCACGAACGCCGGCACGGTCGCCAGGCGGAAAAGCACCACGCCGCGCGACACCAGGCGCCCCGACGTCGCGTCCGTGAGGGTCCCGAAGCACGTCGTGTGCGACACGGGCAGGTTCCACGGGCGGACGTTCACCTTCTGGCCGACCCACCGGTACGTCGTTTCGCCCACGGTGAAGGTGAAGTCGTACACCAGGCGCCGGTCCGCCAGGTAGCGCAGATCCAGGCTGCCCCGGCAGGGCGTGGCATCGCACAACCCGCCGACGGTCACGGTGCCGGCCAGGGACTGTACGAAGTGCAGGCCGCCATCGTGGGCGACGCAGTCCTTCACCCGGTCGGTGCCCCAGTCCACGCGGAACGAAAACGGCTGGACGCCCGCCGGACCGCGACCGGGCAGGTACTCGTGCCAGCCCGTCATGTCCTCGGTCATCCGGAAGCCGATGTCCCCCGTGCGCAGGCGGCGGAACAGGTCGATGGCGTTCATGGCGCGCCTCCCGGTGCGGCAGGATGGATCGCGCCTTCGCCGGCCAGCAGGCGCGTCGAAATCGTCGTCACCAGGCTGGACACCGGCGGGACCAGGCGCGAGTAGAAGCCCACCAGGTTCGCCGGGTGGACCATTTCCACGCGCCGTCCGTCCCGGGCCGCCTGGAACAGCAGGTGTGCGACCTTTTCCGGTTTCATCGAGTACCACGGCACCATCTTCATCGACAGCCTGCTCATCCAGGTGCTGCCCGCGTCCATGCCCTGGTAGAAGCCCGTGTCCACCATGAACGGGTAGAAGGTGACGACGCGGACGCCCGAGGCCGCGACCTCGAAGGCCAGCAGCTCGGACCAGGCCCCCAGGGCGGCCTTGACCGCGGCATAGGCGCCCCAGGTCGGCAGGCGGAAGAAGGCCTGGCCCGAGGACACGTTCACGATGGTGCCGCGGCCGCGGGCCAGCATGCCGGGCAGGAACGCGTCGGCGTGGTACAGCGGGCCCATCAGGTCCACCTCGACCAGGCGGCGCCACGTTTCCAGCGACGTGGACGCCAGGGGCCCCGAGTAGCCGATCCCGGCGTTGTTCACCAGCACGTCCAGCCCGTCCGCCGTGTCCAGGATCCACCGTGCGCAGGCGGCGACCTCGGCCCGGGCCGACACGTCGACGGTTCGGACATGGACCGTGGCGCCCGTGGACCGCAATTCTGCGGCGGTGGCATCCAGGGCCGCCCCGTCCCGATCGGTCAGGAACAGGGTGCATCCGGCAGCGGCAAAGTCGGCGGCTGCGCATCGCCCGATGCCCTTCGCGGCGCCCGTGATCAGGACGGACGCGCCGGCGTGAACGTCCGACGTCCGGGTCCACGGGAAGTTCATCGCCGCCTCCAACCAACCGACATGTTGATGGTAGCGAAACGGACGGACGCGTCCATCCGGGTGGTCGAAATGTGTTGTCAGGCATGGCGGGGGCCGGGTGGGCGGGATGCGGTCAGTGGTCCGTGATTCCGAAGAAGGCGAAATCCACGACCTCGTTGATCAGGTGTTCCAGCGTGACGTCGGGTGCGCGGCCGGTCCACCACTGGTGGGCCATCGAGATGCCCATGCCGACGATGGCCTGGGCGACCAGCGTGGTGTCGCAGGGCCGGGCGAACCCTTCCGTCGTGGCGTGATCCAGGAAGGTTTTCGCCAGGAAGACGAAGCCGTCCTGGAAGGAGGCCACCTTTTCCTCCAGTCCGCGATCGACGGCCGGCGCCTCGCGCATCAGCATCTTGGCCAGGTCCTGGTTGCGTTCCAGGGCCTCGGCCATGCGCAGCAGCGCGGACACGGACGAATCGCGGTATTCGCGGGCGTCCTTCGGGAGGTTGGCGCTCATGCCGGCGAATTCGGCGAACAGCAGTTCGGTGAACCGGTCGAACACGGCCTCGAACGCGGCACGCTTGTCGGGGAAGTGCCGATAGAACGTTCCCTGGCCGACACCGGCCTCGGCGGCGATGTCCGAAATCAGGGTCCGGTGATAGCCCTGGCGCACGAACACGCGGGCGGACGCGTCCAGCACGTCCTGGCGGCGGCGCTCGGTGCGGACACGGTCGCGTTCCTGCCGGAGGGTCGATGGCATGGGGTGTTCTCCGAGGTCAGGCAGGGTGGGGCAGGGGCCGTCCTACCGGGAAGAGGTACAGCGGGTGCTCCTCGACGTTCAGGTTCAGCACGGCCCGGACGACCTCCTCGCGGAAGGCGCCGACGGCGACCGTCCCCAGGCCCAGGGCCGTGGCAACCAGGTACAGGTTCTGGCCGGCGTGGCCCGCCTCCATCAACGTGTAGGTGATGCCGCGCGTGCCGTAGCGGCCGGTGGCGCGGTCGTACACGGCGGTGATCACGATCGTCGCCGGTGCGTCGGCCGCCTCGGCCTGGGCCATGGTGGCGGCGAACAGGTCGGCCCGCTGGTCCCCTTCCGAAACGAAGGACAGGGCATGATCGCAGACCACGTAGCGGTACACGCCGGGGTTCAGCCCCGTGACCGCGCCGGCGACCACCAGCACTTCCAGCGGGTACGTCTGGCCGGCGGACGGGGTCGTGCGGCGGCGGCCTTCGGCGACGAGGCCCTGGGTGGCCCACAGCAACTGGCCAAGGTCGGCGAGGGGAAGGGGAACGCCCAGGAAGTTCCGGGCCGAGTGTCGGGAATTAATGGCGTCCTGCAGGGACACTCCGCCCGACCGCCGGGGTTCCGGCAGGCGAAGGTCTGGCGGAAGGGGGGATTCGCGGTCCACGATGGCCTCCAACCTAACGACGAAAGGATAGCACACGGTGGCGCCCAGGCATTCCCCGTGTCGTGGAAGTCCCTTGGCAGAGTAGAATGCGGCGGGCGGAGGGACCGGGATGCGTAGGGTTGTCGCGGCGGTGGTGATGGCGTTGGCGCTGTGCGCGGCCGGCGTTTCCCGGGGCCACGAGCGGTCGGGGACGCGGCTGCCGGGGATTTCTGCGCCGGTGGCGGGGTGGCGGTCCCGGGCGGCCGTGGAGGCGGAGGCTCACCAGGGAGAGGCGCTCAACCCGAACCCGTTGTGGTCGTTCGTGATGCCGTCGGCGGCCGTGACCGTTCCGGCGAAGGTCGAGGTTCTGGGGTTCTTGCCGTCCTGGAACCTGAAGAAGGTGCCGGTGGAAACGCTGCGCCTGGACCGGTTGACCACGATCGCCTTCTTCCGCGCGGCGGTGAACGGCGACGGGACCCTGGGCGACACGTCGTACTGGGGGACGCCGATGCTGGCGCCCCTGATGGATGCGGCGAAGGCCGCGGGTGTCCGGGTGGTGCTGACGGCGACCTGCTTTGTCGCCGCGGACATGAACACGCTGCTGAACAGCCCGACGGCGCGGGCGACGGCCATCCAGAACCTCGTGGACGCGGTGGTGTCGGCCGGCGGCGACGGCGTGAACGTGGATTTCGAAGGGCTCCCGCTGGCGGTGAAGTCCCCGTTCGTGCTGTTCGTGCGCGAGTTGAAGGAGGCCCTGGACGAGGCCCTGGGGGTGTCGTACGTGACGGTGGACACCCCGGCCATCGACTGGGCCGAATCCTACGACTACGACCAGTTGGCCCTGGCGGGCGACGGGCTGGTCATCATGGGCTACGACTATCACTGGCAGGGCGGCAACCCGGGGCCGGTCGCGCCCCTGGCGACGGTCGATCCGGCGTCGCGGATCTCCCTGACATGGACGCTGGACGACTATGACACCTGGGGCGGGGTGGAGAACCGGGGGCGGTTCGTGCTGGGGTTGCCGCTGTATGGCTGGGACTGGCCCGTGGCCGCGGATGTCGCGGGGACGACCGCCACGGCGGATGCCACGTCGCGAAAGTACGCCGAGTGTGGGCCTCTGGCGGCGGCGGCGGGCGGTTGGCGCTGGGACGAGGTGTCGGCCACGCCCTGGTTCGGGGTGCCCGATGGGGCGGCGTGGCGCCAGACCTGGTGCGAAAACCTGGACTCCCTGACGGCGAAAGTGGCCCTGGCGGCCGATCGGAACCTGGGGGGCATCGCCTGGTGGGCGCTGGGAAACGAGGAGGGCTCGGACGATCCGTGGACCGCCCTGGATCGGGCGTATCCGCCCCCCGTGGAGCCCGTGCCGGATATGGCGTCGGACCTTGGGCAGACCGCCGAACTCCCCGGGGACGTTCCGGGGAGCGAGGAAGGTACGGGAGGCGAGGACGTGGCGTCGGTTTCGGATGCCGCGGTTGTACTGGACGTTCCCGATGTCCCGGGCGATCAGGCAGCATCTGCGGACGTCCGCGACGATGCGACCTCCGCCGACGATGGCGATGGCGACGGCGGTACGGATGCCGCCCTGGCGACGGATCCGGGCGCGGGCCCCGCGGGACGTCCGGGTGGCGGAAGCTGCCGGGCGACGCCGCGTGCCACGGCCTCCGCATCATGGGTCCTGGTGCTGGCGTTGACGGTCGGCCTGGGAAGAATGCGGCGGCGGGCTGGACCTCGGGGCCCGACATGCCCATGATACGGGGGCCGCGACGACCGGGGACTGTTCCCGGCACTGCGGCATGGAGGTGCGAACCGTGGAGATCCTGCAGCAGGCCGTGATGGTCCTGGTGCCCATGATCCTGTCGTTGAGCGTGCACGAGTACGCCCATGCCCGGGCGGCCTACGCCCTGGGCGACGACACCGCGTCGCGGATGGGCCGCATGAACCTGAACCCCATGTCGCACATTGACCTGTTCGGGACCATCCTGCTTCCCATGATCGCCATCCTGTCGCAGTCCGGGTTCTTTTTCGGGTGGGCCAAGCCCGTGCCCATCAACCCGGTGCGCCTGACCCGGCGGTTTCGCATGAAGACCGGCGTGCTGCTGACGGCGGCTGCCGGTCCGGCCTCGAACCTGCTGTTCGCGTTCCTGATCGCCCTGATCTTCCGTTTCACCGCCGAAATGGAACTGCCCAAGAACGTGATGACGCTGCTGGTCATGACCTTCCGGATCAACGTGGTCCTGGCCGTGTTCAACCTGATCCCGGTCCCGCCGCTGGACGGCAGCCGCGTGCTGGTGGGCCTGCTGCCCGACTCCCTGGGGCGTCAGTTCGAGGTGCTGGAGCGCAACCCGATGTTCGTGATCCTGGCCTTCGCCGTGCTGATCGGCTTCGCGGGCCGCGTGATGGCGTGGCCGATCGACTTCGTGACGCGGATGCTGCTGATGGTCACGGGGAACATGTAGGGGGCCGAACGGCCCGGTGCCGCGCCGCCGCCCGCCTCACGCTTCCTTGCGCAGACTGGCCACGTAGAACCCGTCCATCCCGTGCCGCCACGGCAGGATCTGCAGGGTGCCTTCGGGCGTCCGGAAGGGCGCGTCCACGGGGATGGGCTCCAGGTGCAGGGCCGGGGAAGCCGCCAGGGCCGCGTGGACCACATCCGGTCCCTCCTCGGCGGTGAACGAGCACACGGCATAGACCAGGCGGCCACCGGGCTTCAGCAACTGCACCGCGGCCCTCAGCAGGTCGGCCTGCAGCGCCGCCGCCGGGGCCACGTCGTCGTCCGTCCGCACGTACCGCACCTCGGGCCGCCGGATCAGCGTCCCCAGGCCCGTGCACGGCGCATCCAGCAGGATCGCGTCGGCCGTGCCGGCAAGCCCGCCCGCGGCCAGCGTCCGCGCATCGACGGCCGTGGCTTCCGCCAGCGGGACCCCCATCGCCTTGCACAGCGCCACGCCGCGCGCCAGTTTGCGCTCGTCCAGATCCACGGCCCGCACCCGCGCCCGGGGGGCCGTGGCCAGGATGTGCGACGTCTTGATGCCCGTCCCGGCGCACAGGTCGAAGATCGTTTCGCCGTTCCGCGGCGCCAGGGCCTGGACCACCAGTTGCGAGGCCTCGTCCTGGGGCACCAGCACCCGGGGCACCAGCGCGCGGTCCGCCAGGGGCGTCCCCTCGTCGATGACGATGCCGTCCAGGGACCAGGCGGTCGGCCGCGCCTTGACCCCCTTGTCCGCCAGGGTCTGCAGGGCCGCGTCCCGGCTGGACGCGATGGCATTCACGCGCAAGGTGGACGGCGCCTCGGCGGCCAGCGCCTCCAGCAGGGTGTCTTCCCACGGTCCCGGATCGGCGGCGCGCACCCGGGCCAGGAGCTCAGCGGGCACCGAGGCCAGCACCTCCGGCGGCAGCCCGTCCCGCGGGTCGCCCTGGGCCAGGCGGCGCTCCAGGTTGCGGCCCACGGCGTTGACGAATTTCGCGGCCGTTTCGCCCGACAGGCGCCGGACCGCGTCCACGGACGCCGACACCCGGGCGTGGGCCGGGACCCGGTCCAGGTACAGGGCCTGCAGCGCCATGCACATCAGGGTTTCGCGGACCAGCGGCGGCGAGTTTTCCAGCTTCCGGTGCAGGAACGGCGCCAGGACGGCCGACAGGGCCATGCGGCGCCGCAGGACGCCCAGGACCATCGCCTGGAACAGGGCGGCGTCCCGCGGATCCCCGGGCCATGCCGCCCGCGCGTCGTTGACGAAGTCGGTGCTGCGGCACTTGCCGGACAGGATTTCCACCAGGGCGCGGGGTGCGTCCACCCGGGGGTCGCCGGTGATGCGGGCGCGTCGGTTTCCGGGTCGGCTCACGGGATCTCCTCGCCGGATCGGGCTTCCGACAGTTCGCGCGAAACCCAGGGAAGGCACGCCAGCCCGATCAGGACCCGCAGCAGCATCACCCCCAGGATGGACGCGGTGCTGAAGGCGTCGATGACCGAGGCCTGGGCCGCGGCGGTGACCGCGAGGGTGGCCGGCACGTAGGGGCCGAAGAACTCGCGCATGACCACCTGCGTCGAACCCAGCCCGGACACGGATACCGGGATGAAGCCGATCAGCGACAGGATGGGCATGAACACCAGCAGTTGCAGGACCGGGATGTCGACGCCGAAGGCGTGCAGGAACGCCTTCTGCATCACCGCGTACGTCAAGATCAGCAGGCTGCGCTGGGCCATCACGATCGGGATCGACGCGAAGGTGAAGCGCCGGAACGCCACCAGGAGGTCGTGTCCGAAGATGCGGCCCAGGAATCCGGGCATGTGGTCCAGCCGCGCGATGCCGCACAGGACCGCCGGGCCCGCCACCGCGCCCGCCGCGATCACGCCCAGGACGATCGTCATGGTCCCCTCGAACGGCGACTGCCCGGCCACGACGGCCGTCAGCACCAGGGTGCCGAAGACCGCCAGGTCCAGGAAGTTCAGCAGCAGGAAGGGGCTGCCCGAAGCGCCCCAGCCCCCCTTCGTGCGCTTCTTGACCAGCGCCGCCATCAGGACCAGGGCCAGGTTGTAGTTGACGATGTTCAGCAGGTACGACGCGCCCTTGACCCGCAGGAACTCGGTGAACCCGACGTGGATGTCCAGCCGCCGCAGCAGCAGGCGGACGGTTGCGACGTCGATCAGGTACGTCAGGAAGGTGGAAACGACGATCGTCGAAACGTGCAGGACCAGATCGGCGTTGCGGAACGCCGACCAGGCCGACGCGAAGTCCGTCGTCAGCCCCAGGTAGGTCAACAGCGCAGCGGTGCCACCCCATGCCAGCAACGCCCGCAGACGACTCTTCCGGGCCGTCGATTCCTTCCCGTCCGTCACGGGGCGTATTCTAGCCGCGAACGGCTCGGCGTGGGGAATTCCTGGCACCTGATCCGCGTCCGGCGCCCGCCGCCCTGCATCGAGGGGGAGGTCCCGCTCCTTGTTTCGCTTGACAGGCCGGCGTCCCTTGCTAGAATCGCCCTGCTTTGCGCTCCCGGGCGATTAACTCAGCGGGAGAGTGCCACCTTCACACGGTGGAAGTCACTGGTTCAAATCCAGTATCGCCCACTACGTAACTCAGCATAATCGTTAGAGACGCCAAGAAGACGGCATGGGTCCGAATGCCGCTTCGGGTGTCGGTCCACCCTTCGGTCCACCCTTTTCCTTCGGAAAACCCCGTGACAAGTACCTGATCGGAGGGTCGATCCGAGACGGATACGGGGGAACGTAGGTAAAGGCGGCGAACTGACCGCTACGCCCGGGGGCGGACAATGGCCTCCGCCTACAGCGGTGCGGTCATCACCTGTCCCCGGACGTCGATTTCTACGCATCGGATTCAAGTTCCTTGGTGACCAGCGGCGTCGTGCCCATTCCCATGGGATCGGCCAGGCCGGGGCCCAGCTTTTCGAAGAGCTGGCCCAGCGCCTTCTGCTTCTCCCCATCGGACACGAAACTGTAGTGCTCGGTCATCCTGTCGCTGGAGTGGCCGGACAGGCGGGGCACGTCCCACAGGAACAGGTTCAGGGCCGTGCCCCCTTTCAGGGCCAACCGCTCTTTCAGGAAGGGGTGCGACAGCATGGCCCCGAGGAGCTGCAGTAGCCGTCGGACCTTCTCGACCATCTCGGGCGGGTATCCACCGGTCACCGGACCTCCTCCCATTGGCGGTTCAGCACGCGCTCGGGCACGACCAGGTTCCAGGCCTTCACCACGCGCCCCGAATTCCGCTGTCGATCGAGGTACCTGGGCTGGCGCGGTGCCCGGGCGTGCAGAGGTGCAAGGTGGCGGTCTTCGACCATCAGCGCATCCCGGTGCTGGTCCATGTAGAAGCCCACTCGGGCCACTGTCAGTGCCGATGACCGGTCGAGGGTCAGGCGGACGACCTCGTCAAGGTCGAAGAACTCCACCATCTCCAGCGACCGCCAGATCTCCTCCCAGCCGCCGCCATGCTCGGGGGCGTCCATAATGTCGACCAGCGTGCGCTCGAAGGTCGTAACGCGGACAGTGCCACCGGCGTGTCGCTCCTCCACGATGCCTCCACCCAGGTCGGGACGGTTCCGGATCGACTTCGAGGCCTGGACGGCGACGTACTCGGCTCCATGGTACGGCAACGACAACGGCCGGCATCTCTTGCGGGTCAGGTACGGGTAGCGCTTCCAGATCGAGTAGGCCTTTCCTCGGAATTGCAGTGCAGCATGGAACGCAACGACCGCGTCGGATGCCAGGTGTCCTGCCAGCAGGTAGGGGTCCACCGAGAAGGTCACAGGGTTGGTTCCTGCTGGCATGCTGGCAAAGAGTCCGGAGCGCACGCGCAGAACATGCCCTGCTTTCACGTGCTCCGCCAGCAGGTTCTCAACGGTTCGGGGATGCGCGGACCCGCCCTGGCGGCGAGAGTCAGCGTACTCCTGCAACGTGAATACCGGGTGGGTGCCAAAGAAGTCCAGCGAGCCCATACTTGCCGATTTGTGCAAAAACCCACAGAAAGAGTAGGGGATTCTGTGCAAAACGGCAAGAGGAAAGGGAGTGCAGGCACGTGACCCAGTCTCCCTCCGGCGACAGCATCGGACGCTTGGGGCATGCGAACGGTCCGCCGAATTCCTGGTGAACTCATCGGTTCCGCACGGGAAGTGTCCGGTGTCGGCCCTTGTGCTTGCCACGAATCCCCCGTGTCGCTACCTTTGGATCTTCAAGGGGGGTGGAATGTTCGAGCCTGGAGTCCTGCTGGCGTTCGCTCTGACGCTGTTCGCCGGCCTGGCCACGGGCGTGGGCAGCGCCATCGCCTTCTTCATCAAGAAGCCGACCCCGCGATTCCTGGCCGCCGCGCTGGGCTTTTCAGGCGGCGTGATGATCTATGTGTCGCTGGTGGAAATCTTCCGGAAGGCCGAAACCGCCCTGAACGCGGCCCTGGGCAGTCCCGGGGGCACCTGGGCCACCGTGGGCGGCTTCTTCGGCGGGATGATCGTCATCGGCGTCATCGACCGCCTGGTCCCCACCGAAATCAACCCCCATGAGCCGCACCTGGCCGAGGCGATGACCCCGGACCAGCGGGCCGAATCGCACGAAACGCACCGCAAGAAGCGGCTGCTGCGCATGGGCACGATGACCGCGCTGGCCATCGCCATCCACAACTTCCCCGAGGGCCTGGCCACGTTCCTGGGCGCCCTCCGGGACCCGCACCTGGGCGTCGCCATCGCGGTGGCCATCGCCATCCACAACATCCCCGAGGGGATCTCGGTGTCGGTGCCGATCTTCTACGCCACCGGGAGCCGCCGAAAGGCTTTCCTGTACTCGTTCCTGTCGGGTTTCGGCGAGCCCGTGGGCGTCATCGTGGGATACACCCTGCTGCGGCCCTTCATGAACGACGTGGTCTTCGGGGTTCTGTTCGCCTCGGTGGCGGGCATCATGGTCTTCATCTCGCTGGACGAACTGATCCCCACCGCCCGGGAGTATGGCGGCGGCCACCTGGCCATCTACGGCGTCATCGGGGGCATGGCCGTGATGGCGTTCTCCCTGCTGATGTTCCTGTGAGTCGTCCGGCCTGCGGGCCGGGAGGCGCGAACATCCCGTTGTGCCACGCCAAAACTCCATCCACCGTGTCTCTAGCCAAAACCCCGTCCGTTTTGAAATCGCGACACTTTCCTGTCTTCCTCGATTCGCTGTTGACGGGCCCGACTTCCATCAAACAGGCGAATCCGGTGAGATGAACAACCTTGGACTTGATCCCAAGATGGGAACAGCGTACTCTTGTTCCCAAGGTGGGAGCCGATGCGGATTATCGCTCGACGGACGTTGAAGGAATTCTGGGAAGCGGGGCACTCGGACGCCGAGCAACCGCTGAAGGCGTGGTTCGCGGAGGTGAGTCGGGCGACCTGGTCGTCGATGGTGGACGTGAAGGCCCGGTATCGCCACGCGAGCGTGATCGACGGGGAGCGGGTCGTATTCAACATCGGCGGGAACAAGTACCGGTTGGTCGCGAAAGTCTGGTTCCCGGGGCAGGCGGTCTGGGTGAAGTTCGTCGGTACCCACCGCGAATACGATGATCTGGACGTGGGCTCCCTGTGAGCCCGGGAGGGAGTGGGAGATGGACATCCACCCGATTCGGAACGACGAGGATCACGCCCTGGCGCTTGCCCGGATCGAGGAACTGTGGGGCAGCCCCGAGGGAACCCCGGAAGGCGAGGCCCTGGAGGTACTGGTGACCCTGGTAGACGCCTACGAGGCGAAGCACCACGCGATCGAACCTCCCGACCCGATCGGGGCCATCCTCTTCCGGATGGAGCAGCAGGGGCTGACGCGGCACGACCTGGAGCCGATGATCGGCGGGCGGGCGCGCGTGTCGGAGATCCTCAATCGGAAGCGACCGCTGACGTTGCCGATGATTCGGCGGCTGCGGGCCGGACTCGGGCTTTCGGCGGATTTGCTTGTTGGCGAGGAGCGGGCCGCGTGATCCAGTCGTCTGATCAGCGGCCAGCGTCGGACGCGTAGGGCATCAGCGGTCCCCCACCTGGTCCGCCACTTTCCTCCCGAAAACCACGTGACAGGCAGTGGTACTCGCGTCCGGGCCGCGTTTCGTGGGTGAACGTCCCTTTCCACTCTGCCCTCCACCGTTCAGAATCCCATTGAACAGCGGAGCCGCGACCGGTAGGATTCCCCGGATTATGGCGGAGACTGTCATGAGTCGCACGGCCCGTTCGACTTTCGCAGTGCCGGCCTTCGCCTGCGGCATTTTCGCGTGCGGCATCCTGGCCTGCGGCGGTTCCGGGAGCGGTGGCGACGTCACGGCCGACGTGCCGGACACGCTGGACGTCGCCGGCGATCCGGGAACGGATACGGCCGGGGACGCCGGTCAGGATGCCCTGCGGGACGTTGCCGAGGACGGGATCGGACCGGATGCCGACGACCTTCCCGTGGACGCGGTTCCCGAGGCGACGGACTGGCGCCTGCCTGCCGCGATCGCCTGTGCGCCCGCCACCGCGGCCTGCGATGCGGTCCCGGCCGAAATTCCGGCGGCGGGCTCGGTGCGGGCCGACTTCTTCCATCCCTACGAAACCTATCCCGAGGATGGAATCGCCGATCCGGCGGGCGGTCGAAGGGTGCAGGTGGCTGCCGTCGCCCGCGTCGGCGGTTCCGTCACGAAGGTCGAAATCCGGGGGTTGGACGCCACCCCGCTGGCGCTGCCCCGCGGCGAGTCCGGGCCGACGCCTCCCGAGGTGCTTGCCCTGACCGGCGACGGGAAGATGCAGTGGGTCCACGTGTGGCCGTTGACGCTGGCCGCCGGCGAGCCCTTCTTCGTGGCCTTCCACGTGGACGACGCGACCCTGGACGCCCAGGCGACGGTCCCCATCCGGATCACGACCGACACCGGGATCGCGCTGGAGGCCGACGTGCCCGTCGCCCGGCCGAAGGTGCCCCTGGGCTACGTGACCACCACGCCGGACTTCAAGTCCCTGTTCGTCCACGCGCGGAACACCGACACGGTTGCCCACACCCTGCAGGACCTGGTGGTGGACGGCATCGACGTGACCGATGTCGCGTGCATCCCTTCGACCACGCTCCAGCCGGGGGAATCGGCCCTCTGGACCGTGCCCCTGTGCCGCGCGCTGCACCCGGGCGCCCCCTGGACCGTCGTGGCCCGCTTCGCCGACGCACCGCCCTCGGTCGGCGTCGGCCGGGTGATCCTGCCCCTGTTCCCGATCCACGCCTGGGTCAACGAGGACGACTGCCCCTTCCCCGGCGCGAACTGGCAGAACTTCCTGGCCCACCGGGAAAAGGGCTTCGACATGCCGTTCCTGCGGGGGTCCTACACCGGGCCGGGATGCAACGACGCGACCGCCCGCGACATCGTGTCGAAGTCGGCCCACATCCCCGACCAGTACTACCTGCTGGACGAGTGGGCCAACGTGGACGGCCTGGACGACTCGCGCCTGGCCCGCATGATGGGCGACGAGGTGGACGACCGCATCGCGGACAAGCCCTGGCGGGTGTCGCAGGACACCAAGCGCAGTTGGGGCACGAACCCGGGCATGACCACCTACGTCGGCGGGGCGCGCCACCGGCGCACGGGCGCCTTCGCGGGCGTCGCGGACGTCCAGGGGTTCGACATCTACTTCGCGGCGTGCGCGCCGTCGATCCTGGAAGCCGTGATCCCGCCCCTGCGGGCCCCCTACGACTACTGCCGGGCCGTGCGCGAAAACCAGGCTCCGGGCCCGAACTGGTTCTACAGCCAGGGCATCGCGGGATGGGGCAGCGGCGACGCGGCGCGGGATCCCGACGCGATGGAGTTGAAGGTGTCCGCGATGTCCGTGGCGGCCTGCGGCTCCAAGGGGCTGATGTACTTCATGACGCAGATGGAACGGAACGACGTTGTCCCGGCCACCTGGGCCGCGATGGGCGAATTGAACCGGGTGCTGCGGGCCGTTCGCGAGTTCCTGCGGGAGGGCGACGCGACGGGCGGGGCCCGGGCCACCGAACCCGACGTGGTGCTGGAGGCGATCCGGGGCCGGGACGCCATCGTGGTGCCCGTCGTGAACACCCGGGCCGCGGTGGCGATGGACCTGACGCGCTGCCTGTTCGAGGCGGATCCCCACTGGGTGCTGGCGGACGTGACGACCGACGTGACCGTGACGGTGCCGCCCGATTTCGCCGTGACCGACCTCTGGGAGGTCGTGGACGGCGCCGTGGTGCCGGTGGCCGAGGCCGCGGTTGCCCGGGGGCGCGAGGTCACGATTTCCGGCGTCGCGATGTCCAACGACCGCCCCTACCGGGTGTTCGTGCTGGCGCGCACCGCCGACGTCGCCGACCGGATGCGCGCAGCGGTCCCGGCGATGGACCCGGGGCCCCAGCCCGGCGCCACGGCGGTGATGCCGATACGGGCCACCCCCCGGGATGGCCGGGAGTCGCCTTTCACCCCGGAGCCTACGACGGCAAAGGAGTAGCCATGTGCGGAACCCCGATTCCTGGACGGATCCTGCCTGCCTGTTTCGGACTCCTGATCATCGCGGGATGCGCCGGGGATCCCGCCGGTCCCGCCCCGATGCCCGCACTGCGCGCCGACGGAACCCGGATCGTCGATGACCTGGGCAACGAGGTCATCCTGAAGGGCGTCAACCTGGGCGGCTGGCTGTTCAACGAAACATGGATCACCCAGATCGACTACTCGCTGATCTCGCGCATCCACCTTCTGGGCCTTGATGAAACCTTCGCCGACAAGATCGACGAGGTCCTGAAACTGGGCGACGACGAATGGGTCGGGGAAGGATACCTGGTGCAGTTCCAGGCCGCGCTGGCCGAACGGATCGGGGCCGAGGCCGCGCAGGGTTTCGTGGACAAGGTCCGGCCCTACACGCCGACCCTGTACGACGATTCCGACCTCCAGTTGCGCCGCAAGTTGTCCGCGCGCTTCGGCGACGACGTCCGCGACGAACTCCTGGACGTCTTCCAGGGGGCCTGGCTGGGCGAATCGGACATCGAGTGGATCGCGGCGCAGGGCTTCAACGTCGTTCGCGTCCCCATCAGTTACCGCAACCTGGTCGTCGGCCCGGACCTGGACCGGCCCACGTCGCTGGTCTACAACCCGCGCGCCTGGGCCCGAATCGGCCGCCTGCTGGACTGGTGCGAAGCGCACCGGATCTACGCCGTCCTGGACATCCAGGAATGCCCGGGCGGCCAGAACGACTACACGGGAACGTCGCTGCTTTACGGCGACCCGGCGCTGCAGGCCCTGACGGTGGACCTGTGGAAGGAAATCGCCACGCGGTTCGGGGGGCGCAGTGCGGTCGCCGCATACTCGCTGCTGGCGGAACCCTTCAGTGCGCCGGACGCGGCTGCCCGGGATGCCATGTACGACAGATTGGTCCAGGCGATCCGGGGCCTGGGCGACCAACACCTGCTGGTGATCCACGACGGCTTCCGGGGGATGCACACGCTGCCGAAGCCCTCCGCCTTCGGGTGGACGAACGTCGTCTATTCGACCCACATCTTCGAGTTTTCGGCCAAGACCTACGAGGACTACGACTTCCTGGTGAACTACGTCCACGACCCGCTCTTCACCGAGGCGCAGGCGGAACAGAACGTGCCCTACTACATGGGCAGTTTCTCGACCCGTTTCGACGAGGGCTGGGCGTACGACGCGGCCCAACTGCTGGTCGACTGGTACACCCGGCACCGCTGGTCGTGGTCGGTGTGGACCTACAAGCGCATCGACGACCCGTCCGTCGTCCGGTTGTTCGGCAAGGCCAGTTCCTACGGCGTGCGCAGCATCCTGAGCGGCGACTTCGTGCGGCCCGACGTGTTCGACGACGACCTCGAGACCCTTCGGACGCGCATGGCGGGATACAGCGGGGTTCGACTGGACCCGAATCCCACCCTCCTGGGCATCCTGCAGTCCGGGCTGCAGTCCGCCCCGCCGTAGTCCCCGGTTCTACTCCTGTGTCTCGCCAGAACTCCATCCGCCTCCCGAACCGCGCGTGTGGTGCATTGAGATGCGCCGGCCGGGCACCGCAAGGAACCGGCCTGTGCATCCAGCGCCCGGGTTCGGGAGGCGCCTCCGGGAATCGATTCCCGCAATCCCATCTCCGCGGGTCCCAGGGAAACCCGGCGGAATATTTCCGCTGCAAAATCAGACACCTGCATTTCAAGAGAAGAATTCCGAGCCGCACTCTTTCTGGCATCAACCTTGCCTTGCGAATTTCCGGCCGCAACGAAGCGGTCGATTGAAGGGAGCGGAGGTCATGATGGGGCTCGATCGCTGTGGCCGTCTCGTTTTCGGTCTGGCATTCGCATGGTCTGCAGGCCTTTCAGGATGCGACTCCTCGGGGGGCGGAGGACCGGCGTGCCCCGTCGGAACGTACCTGCCGGCGGCCGGCAACACCTGCACCACCTGGACGAAATGCTCACCGGGTCAATTCGTCGCGACAGAGGGTACCCAGACGAGCGATCGGGCCTGCGAGGCCTGCGCGCTGCGAACCTTCTCGACGAAGGAGAACGTCGCGCAGTGCACTGCGTGGTCGCCGTGCCCGGCGGGTCAACACGTCCAGTTGCAGGGCTCGACGACGACGGACCAGACCTGCGCGGCATGCGAGGATGGCACCTTCAGCGCCGGTGCCGATGCCCAGACCTGTACCGGGTGGTCGACCTGTGCGGCGGGCCAGTACCTGGTGACGGCACCGACCGGGTCGACCGATCGCGCGTGCGCGGACTGCCCGGTCGGCAGCCTCTCGACCGTGGATAACGCGGCGAGTTGCACCGCCTGGACGACCTGTACCGCCGGGCAATCCGTGGCGGACGACGGCACTTCGACGTCCGATCGCGAATGCGTGGCCTGCCAGGACACCTTCTACTCGGCGACCCAGAATGCGGACTCCTGCCTCGCCTGGACGCCGTGCACCGCCGGTCACTACGTGGCGGTCGCCGGGAGTCCGACATCCGATCGGGGCTGCGCGGACTGCGGCGATGGCACCTTCAGCACCACCGACAACCAGGCGCAGTGCGCGCCCTGGGCGACCTGCAGCGCAGGGCAATATGTCACGGACGACGGCTCCGCGACCTCCGATCGCACATGCGACTCCTGTCCAGAGGGCACCTACAGCAACGTGTCGAACGTCGCGAGTTGCACCTCCTTCACGAACTGCGATGCGGGGGGGTACATCCAGACGCCGGGGAACGCGAACTCCGACCGGCAGTGCGCCTCCTGCGCGCCGGACTCCTTCTCGACGACGCAGAATGCTGCAGGCTGCACCTCCGCCACGGTCTGCACCCCCGGTCAGTACGTGGTGTCGGGAGGGGATTCGACCCACGATCGTCAGTGCGCGGCGTGCGGCGACGGTACGTTCACGACGGGCCAGAACGAGGGTTCGTGCAGCGACTGGACGACCTGCACCGAGGTGCAGTTTGAGCAGACGCCGCCAACCGCTCACGGGGACCGGGTATGCGCCGGCATCACCTGCCCGGCGAAGGCGCCGGCGAATGGAACGGTGGACGAGGGCTCCCAGAACGTGGATGTCGGCTACGGCGACAGCGCGACGTATGCCTGCAGCGGCGGGTACCTCCTGCAAGGGACGGCACCGACGTGCGGCGGCAACGCTCAGCCCGGCACCTTCTCGGGGGCGGAGCCGACCTGCGCTATCGTGACCGTCGAGATCACCGCATCGGCGCGCCCCTGGAGCGGCGCGTCGCCAAACACGCTCACCCTTCTGAACACCAGCGCATTCGACCTGGTTGGCAGCGCTGTGCAGCTTGCAGGCGAGGACGCCGGGGACTTCGCGGTGAGCAACGACACGTGCAACGGGGACACCGTCGTTGCAGGCGACGCGTGCACGATCTCCGTGAGCCGCACGGGGTTCACGTCGCCCGCCTCCGCGACCCTCACGATCACGGTGTCCGGTGTCCCGCTGGTCGTCTCGCTGACGGAAACCACCATCCAGCGCTTCGTCGACGTGACGACAGGCTACCAGGACCTCGCCGGGACGCTTGCCGGCGGCCACCACTTGACCTGGGCCAAGGGGGATACCTACGTCGGGGCCGGCATGATCAACGCCCAGTGCACGGGTGACTGGCGTGTTCCGCACTCGAACGAGCTCGCCACGAACCAATCGAACTTCGCCACCGAGACGGCCTGCGGGATCTTCGACCCGGCCTTCAGCTCAACCACGGGCACCGAGCTTCCCGACTTCACGAACGACATCTACGGCACGGCAGATCCTTCGGCGCTGTGGTTCATGCACGACTATGTATCCAACTACTACACATTCGCGTACAGCCCCGACGTGCGGGTCCGCTGCGTGCGGTAGGCTGGCGTGCGCTGGTGTTGGACACCGATCTGTCCTCACCCGAACACCCCTGAATCCTGTGGCAGAATTCCGGTTTTCGCGGTGGAAGCCCCGGGTTCAACTCCAGTGTCGCCTACGACGTAACCCGACAGAGGACGTGTTCGGCAGTTGCGGGGGGGGGCGGGCAGGACAGGTCAGCGGCAGGCATCAAGGCCGGCTGCGGCGAGGACCGCGGGGGACTCGGGATCGTTCGCGAGGACCGTGGCGACATCGACCTGGGGAAACGAGGTGCCCCACGCCGCGTTGATGGCCTGCAGGAACACGTTCGCGACCACCGCATACCCGGTGTCCGTGAAGTGGATCCCGTCCAGCCCCACCAGCCCGCCGAACTTCGCGGGACGCAGCACCTGGTCGCCGACCGCGATGCCGTCCGTCGCGATGCGCGCGGCCCATCCGTGCAGATCGACGATGTGGACGTTGGCGTGTCCCGCGGCGGCGGCTGCAAGCGCCGCGTTGGCCCGATCCGTCAGGGCGTCCAGCGCGGCGATGCGTTCGTCCACGTCCGTCACTCCCGCCTCGATCGAAACCCGCCGCTTTTCGGCCGTTACCGGCAGCAGGCTGGTGCCCGGAAGGCTGGCCAGGAAGACCTCGGAACCCAGGGCGGCGAGGGTATCGACGACCTCGGCGATGCCGGCCAGGATCTCGGCCTCGGGGCGTGCATTTGCCGGGTCGATCACGTCGCCCAGCACGATGCCCCACAGGACGTCGTTGGCGAAGAAATCCGTCGAGATCACCAGGGTCGGGTTGCCGGCCAGCAGGTGATCGAACTGGGTCGTTTCGATCTGCGCCAGCACCTCGGCCTGCGGCTCGTAGACGAGGTGGCCCAGGAAGGCGCCCCCGAGGTTCTCGGCCTTGACGCCGTGCAGAACCTCGTCCACCGAGCAGTTCCCGACCGCGACGTTGCGGGGCGCGAGGTCCGGATCGACACGGCCCATGGCGTAGGTGTACATGCCCGTGTCCGGATCCAGCAGGCGGTCCGCCACGTCCCCCACCGCCGAAAGCAGCGTCTGGAGCGCGTCGGGGAGCGCGCAGACGGGCGGCGGCCCCACGTCCCCGGGGACTTCCTCGGGGAACAGGCCATGCACCGGCACCGGCAGGGGCAGATAGGCGCCCACCTGGCGTGCGACCAGGGCGACGGGCCCCTGAAGGGTCCCGTGGTCCGTGGGCACGGTCACCTGGATGCCCTGGGAAAGGCTGGCTCCGAAGCCCATCATCCGCGCCAACCGCGGGTCGGATGGGGCGACGTACACGAAGGGGTCTTCCAGGACGACGTTCCCCCCCGGGGTCGTCAGGACCACCGTCACCGGCCCCCCGTCGGGATGGCCCTGCACGATGACCCGCAGATCGCCGCCGGCCTCCACGGCCAGGCCGTAGGCGCGAATTCCCCCGAAGGTCGCACGCGTCACTGCGGCCGGCGCGATTCCCAGCGACGACGTGCGAATGACGACGGGGTAGTAGCCGGACACGCTGCCCGAGGCCGGCTGGAACAGTGCCGCCGGGACATCGGGGACATCGGTGGCATCCGGAGCGCCCGCCGCATCCGGGCCGGCGGACGTCGATCCGCAGGCCGCGGCTGTCGCCAGGACCAGCACCGCAAGAAGTGTTGCTGCGGGGGGGGACGAACGTTCCATCGCAGCCGAGGGCGGAGCCTTGGCGCCGGGCACGGGCCACCTCGATTTTCGACTGGGGGCAACGGTAGGATGTCTTTCGGCCAGATGCAACGGGTTTGCCGCATCGTCCCGATCGCGACCGACACCCTGCGGTTGACAGTAAATCGACCAGCCGGTAGATTAATTCCGTTCGCTGGGTTGGCGTGTCCGCTATTCACACCAGGGGAGTCCCATGAAGAGTTGCACAATTGTCTGCGCCGCAGTGCTCATCCTGGCCGTTCCCGGCCGTTCCGATGCGGGCTGGCCGATCCCGGTGCCGTCGAAGCCCAGCGTGGATCCCGGCAAGGGCAAGGCTCCGACGCCGACGGCCGCCAGCGAGCCCGGGAAAGGCGTGTCGGCTGCATCGGCCCCAGGCGCCGCCGCGAAGGTGAACAAGTGCGAAGGCGTCGAGGACACGCGCGATGACGTGGACTTCGGCGAGCTGTTCCGCGAGGACATCCCGTCGGCCATGGCGGGACGGCAGAAACTGATCCAGGAGTCCCCGCGCGCACTGTTCATCGTGGCCACCCAGGACGTCACCGAAAACGACCTGTCCAGCAGCTATCAGTCGAAGAACCCGCAGATGCTGTTCCGGAAGGGCGAGCCGCTGCTGCTCCTGACGTGCTTCCGGGACATCACCCGGGACGTGCTGACCCTGGATCTCCACCGGGTCGGGAACGTGCCCGTGAAACTGCTCGACGCCGCGCCGGCCGAATTCGCCCTGCCCGAGGCCCCGGTCCTGTGGGACTTCGATGCCCACAAGGCATACGTGTTCGCGACCCCCGCGGACATGGCTGCGGTGCCGGGTTCGGACGTGTCGATGAAGCTCGAGGATCAGTGCAAGGACAAGGGGCTGGACGCATGCGTGACGGCCTCGAAGAAGATCAAGAACCAGCCGTGGCGCCCGGACACCAACGACCGCGCCGACAAGGCCTGCGAGATTGCGAAGGTCCAGGCGATCAACGCATGCATGGGCGGGAAGGCCGGGAAGACATTCGAGCAGAACGCCCGGCAGCTCGACGATCTGCGGCGGAACCGGGCGATCGCCGACTTCGGGGTGCTCAAGGCGAAGTTCGCGAAGAACCAGTGACGCGGTCGATTTCTCCCTGAACCGGGATGAACCGGGCCGTGGTGGACGATGCCCGGGGACGGGCTTTGGCCTCAGCGAGGGCAGGCCTCGTGCAGTTCCCGGTCCCGCCGGATGGAGACCTCGCTGGCCACAGGATTGCGGACGGTGCAGCGGCGAAAAGGGGACCGCCATGATTTCAGTGCGGACGGAGTACTGGCTACCCACAAGGGGAGTGGGCTTCCGGGAACCGGTTCCCGTCTTCTTTCCATCCTTGACTGCCGCTTCTATCGAGAGGAAATGGTCCTGGCCAACCAGGAGGTGCGCCGGCTGTGGCTGAAGGCAGCCCGGGAACACCGACTCAAGCTGTCCCTCGCCATGTGACTGCTCGCCATGAGACTGCTTCCGCGGCAGCGGGAACCAACGTAGCATAGGCGCGTTTGTGCTGACGGCAGGGGGAACGGGATGGCAACCACCGTGCGACGGGAAATCATCCAGGTCGAGGAGAAAGTGCCGATCCTGAAGGGCATTCCTCTCAGCCTGCAGCACCTCTTCGCCATGTTCGGCGCATCGGTGCTGGTACCCCTCCTGTTCAACAAGGTCGCGGGCCAGGAGGTGGTGGACCCGGCCCTGGTGCTGCTGATGAACGGCGTCGGCACCCTGATCTATCTGGTCATCTGCCGCGGCAAGGCACCCGCCTTCCTGGGCCCCAGCTTCGCCTTCCTCGCGCCGACCTTCGCTTGCATCACCGCCGCCGCCGACCCCGAACTGGGCTTCCGGCACGCTGTGGGGGGCTTCGTCATCGCCGGCCTGGTCTTTGCCGTGGTGGCGACCATCATCCGATTCGCGGGAAGGCGGTGGATCTCCATCGTGCTGCCTCCGGCGGCCATGGGCCCCATCGTTGCGCTCATCGGCCTTGAACTGGCTCCCGTCGCCGTGGGCATGGCGTTCTACCAGGACGGATCCATGGAGTCCGGCGTGGTCATCGGCACCAATGTCTTCATCGCCCTTTTCACCCTGGGCGTCGTGCTCCTCGGTTCGGTGGTCTTCCGGAAGTTCTGGGCGGCCATCCCCGTGCTGGTCGGCGTCGTCGCGGGCTATGTCCTCTCCGTGCTCCTGGGCGCCGTCGACTTCAGCGCCGTGACCCAGGCGTCGTTCATCACCTTGCCCAGGCCCGTCTTCCCGGTCTTCGACTGGGCGTCGATCCTCATCGTTCTCCCGGCCTCGCTGGTCGTCATCTCCGAGCACATCGGCCACCTCTTCGTGACCAGCAACATCGTGGGCCGCAACCTGCTGAAGCAGCCGGGCCTCCACAACTCGCTGCTGGGCGATGGCCTCGCCACCATGCTTTCGGGCTTCGTGGGTTCCTGCCCCACGACCACCTACGGCGAGAACATGGGCGTCATGGCGATCACGCGGGTCTACTCCGTGTGGGTCATCGGCGGCGCCGCGGTCATCTCCATCGTCATCGCCTTCTTCGGCCACGTCAGCGGCGCCATCCGCACCCTGCCCGTACCCGTCACCGGCGGCATCAGCATGATGCTCTTCGGCGTCATCGCGGCCTCCGGCCTGCGCATCCTGATCGAGGCCCGGGTGGACTACTCCAAGTCCCGCAACCTGCTGCTTTCCGCCGTCGTCCTGGTGGTGGGCATCTCCGGCGTGCCCATCACCATCGGCGGCACCCAGTTCAAGGGCATGGTCCTCGCCACCCTCGTGGGCATCGTCCTCAGTCTCTTCTTCTACCTTCTGGAGCGCCTGGGCTGGACCAACGAGGAACCCGACGTGATCCAGGATGAAGGCGTGATGTAACCGGGCGTCCGTCCGCCACGATGTCCGCCACCCCCCCCGGGGGAGCCCGCTTGCTTCCCGGCGGGAAACGGCGGATCATCCGGGGCACTCCGAACCCTGGGACCACAAGTCCATGAGCCTTTTCGTGGCGCTCTACCTGGTTGCCGCCTGCGTCGACGTCCTGGTCGGGGTCGAGGCGCTGGCGCGGGATCCCGGATCCCGGGGGAACCGCTCGTTCGCCGCCCTGTGCGGCGTGCTGGCGGTCTGGGCCCTTTCCTCCGCGATCGGGGTCAACGCGGAGGCCGTCGAGACCTGCATCCTGTGGGATCGGATCGCCAGCATCGCCTGGTGTCTGGTCGGACCGATCGTGGTTCACTTCGCGCTGGCCGTGACCCGCCCCGGCGTGCGCCTGCCGATCTGGGCCTGGACCCTGCTGCTGGTGCCGGCCATGGTGGCCCTGGGATGGGTCCTGTCGGGACGCTCCCCGTTCGCGCAGGCCTTCCAGTCCTCACCGTACGGCTGGATTCCCGACATCGGTTCGGCGCAGGGCTGGTTCGCGGGTGCGATCGCGGTGTCCGCCGGATGCATCAGTGCGGCTTCGGTGCTGGTCTTCCTGTGGGGCCGGCGGACGACGCTTCGTCGCGAGCGCCGACAGGCCTGGTTGATCCTGGGATGGGGAACCCCGGTCTTTGCCGCGATCGTGCTGGTGGACGCGGTGATCCCGATGTTCAGAGGCCACGTCCTGCCGGTCGTGCTGCCCATTCTCGCGGCGGTCTGGATTGCGGTCATCGCGTACACGATCCGGCGCTACCGCCTGCTGTCCTTGACCCCGGCCTCCGTCGCGGGACCGCTGATGCAGCACCTGGGCGAACTGGTCCTGCTGGAGGACGGGTCCGGGCGGATCGTCGATGCGAACCAGGGCGCGCTGGCTATGCTGGGGCGTGCGCGCGGCGATGTCGTCGGGCGCCCGACGCACGAGTTCCTCCCGGAGGTTCTTCCCGAGCGCATTCGGGACGGCGACCTGAAGCCCGGCTTGCGGCGCGTGGACGCGACCCTGAAGGGGCGGGGCGGCGAGGAAATCCCGTTGTCCATGACCCTGTCCCGCATCGAGGATCACCTGGGCGACCGCGTCGGCGTGTTGATCGTGGGCCGGGACCTTCGCCCCGAGGTGCGCCTGCGTTCCGAAACGAACCAGCGACGGCAGGTCGAGGCGGACCTGGCCGCCCGCAGCGCAGAGATGTCCGCCACGCTCGAGTGCATCGCGGATGGAGTCGTCACGACCGACGTCGAAGGGCGCATCTGCCTGTTCAATCCTGCCGCGGCCGGTCTGACGGGCTGGACGGCCGTGGAGGCCGTGGGGCGCCCCATCGAGGAGGTTGCCCGCCTCATGACCGGGGCCGGCCCGGCGATGCCGCTGCTGCCTGGCGAGGAAAGTGACGGCGACGAACCGGTCCCCCAGCGCCTCGAGCCCCGCGAGGCACTGCTGCTGGATCGCTCGGGGCGCGGCCGTCCGGTCGACGTCTCGGTTTCGCGCCTGAAGGATCGCGCCGGACAGGGGATCGGGTGGGTCGTGGCCCTGCGCGACGCCGCCCATCGCCGCAACGCGGAGGAGGAACTGGTCCGCACCAGCAAGATGGAGTCGGTCGAGCAGTTGGCCGGGGGACTGGCCCACGACTTCAACAATCTTCTGGCGGCGGTGATGGGGAACCTGACGCTGGTCCAGTTCGCGCAAGGGGATCCCGAGGCGCAGCAGGCCAGGGTCGCGGAGGCGCAGCGGGCCCTGGTCCGCGGCCAGGACCTTTCGAGGCGGCTGCTGGCGCTGGCCCGGGCTCCGACTCCCATGCATCGGCCCGTGGTCGTGGGAGATCTGGTCCGAGGAACCTGCTCCCTGGCGCTGGCCGGGTCCAACGTGCGCCCGGAATTCGACGTGGCGATGGATTTGTGGTGCGTCAACGGGGACGAAGGCCAATTGCAACATGCGATCGGCAACCTGGTCCTGAACGCCCGCCAGGCCATGCCCGACGGCGGCTGCCTTGTCGTGGCGGCGGCGAACGAACGGGTCGCGACCGGGGCGGGCGGGCCCGGTTCCGCCCTGGTACCCTCCCTCGATGCCGGCGACTACGTGCGCCTGGAATTCCAGGACGCCGGGGTCGGGATTCCCCCCGAACTGCTGGGCCGGATCTTCCAGCCGTTCTTCACGACGAAACCGGGCGGCACCGGCCTGGGCCTGGCCACCGTCCAGACCATCGTCAAGCGCCACGGCGGTCGTCTTGCGGTCCGTAGCGGCGTCGGCGAAGGGAGCGTCTTCACCGTGTGGCTGCCGGGGGACGGACCCGCACCGGTCGATCAGGCCGCCTCGATTCCCCGGCCGGCGAAGATGGCCTTTCGGGTGCTGATCATGGACGACGACCCCCAGGTGGGCCGGATGTTGGCCGAGATGCTGGGCCACGCCGGATGCCACGTGACGCTGTGCCCGGACGGCGCCGAGGCGGTGGAACGCTACCGGCTGGCCCTGCCGACCAGCCGGTACGACCTGGTATTGACGGACTACACCGTCCCCAACGGGATGGGCGGCGTCCAGGTCGCCCGGAGGATCCTGGCCCTGGACGCGGAGGCGCGCCTGATCCTCGTCAGCGGCAACCCGCGCGACCTGGTGGGCCTGGACCTGGCTGCCCTGGGCTTCCGGGCGTTCCTGCAGAAACCGTTCGGCATGGACGTCCTGGTCGCCGCGGTTCGCCAGATCGCGGGCTCCGGCGGCGACGGCGGGAACGGCGTCGTTCCCGCGTAAGTTGCGCAGGAAATTCTTCCAGCGTTCGAGCGTGCCTGATGGCGGGTGCCTGTTCCCCTGCACTTCGGTAGCGTCCACGATTTCCGTGCGGACGGAATGGTGGCCACCCGCGGGGTCAGTTGCAGTCGCTGCCCGAGTGGCACTGCCTGAACCAGTCGCCGATGACGAACTTGCAGCACGACTTGATCGCAGGGTTCTTGAGGTCGCATTCGGAGTCCTTGCTGCATCCGCACCCGCCCTTCGTCGTCCAGTAGCAGCCCTTCGTGATGCTGCAGTGGTCGTCGGTGCAGTTCAGCGCATCGCCGCACAGAGTGTCCTGCGGCGCCCCGGTCTTGCAGGTGCCCGCCAGGCAGGTCTCGCCGGTCGTGCAGGCGATCCCGTCCTCGCAGGCGGTGTTGTCGGCGGCCGGGAGGTAGTAGCACCCGTCCCCCGGGACACTGTTCAGGCAGGCTCCGACCATGCAGGTGTTGCCGCTGGAGCAGGCCTTCGGCGTCCCCAGGCAACTGCCCCGGACGCAGGTGTCGTCCAGCGTGCACTTGTCCCCGTCGTCGCAGGAGCCGGCAACCGGCACGCTGGTGCATCCCACCGCCGGATCGCATTGTTCCTTCGTGCAGATGTTGCCATCGTCCACGCAGATGACGCCCATCCCCGGAACGCACTTCTCGAGCCAGCACATGTCGCCCATCGTGCAGGCGTTGCCGTCGCTGCAGGAATCCTGGTTCGGCAGATGGACGCAGCCGGAGGACGGATCGCAGAGGTCGGTGGTGCACGGGTTGCGGTCGTCGCAGTCCAGGATTCCCGTGTAGTTGCAGAACCCTTCGACGCAGACATCCCCCTTCGTACAGGCGTTCTTGTCGTCGCAGGCGCCGACGTGGTTCGTGATCGTGCAGCCCGACGCCGGATCGCACGTGTCGTCCGTGCAGGCGTTTTCGTCGTCGCACACCACGCGCAGCGGCCCGACGCACTTCCCGCCAGTGCAGGTGTCGCCGGTCGTGCAGGGGTTGCCGTCGTTGCACGGCTGCGAGTTGGGCGTGTAGGTGCAGCCGGTCACCGGTTCACAGGAATCGTCGGTGCAGAGTTTCAGGTCGTCGCAGACGATCGCCTCGTGGACGCACGCTCCCGTCGACGGATCGCACGAATCCTTGGTGCAGGCATTGCCGTCGTCGCACGGGTTCAGCCTGTGGACGCACCCGTTGGCCGGTCCGCAGGTGTCGAAGGTGCACGGATTGGCGTCGTCGCACGAGATGGCCGTGTGCAGGCATCCGACGCCGGCCGTGCACGAGTCCTGCGTGCAGGCGTCGCCGTCGTCGCACGATTGCCCGGCGCCGGGCCGGCACGTGCCTGCGGCGCACCGGTCGCCGACGGTGCAGATTTCGTGGTCGTCGCACGGTTCCGTGTTCGGCGTGAACGTGCAGCCCTTCCCCGGGTCGCACCAGTCGGTGGTGCAGGGATTCCCGTCTTCGCAGGCCGGGGCGCCCGGACCCGGCACGCACGCGCCGTCCTTGCAGAAGTCGCCCAGCGTGCACCGGTTGCCGTCGTCGCAGGTGTCCGGGTTCGGCGTGAAGACGCATCCCGTGGACGGCACGCACCGGTCGTCGGTGCAGGGGTTGGCATCGTCGCACGTGATGACGCCATGCCGGCAGACCCCGGCCGACGTGTCGCAGCGATCCACCGTGCAGGCGTTCCGGTCCTCGCAATCGGCGTCGAGCGTGCAGGGCACGCACCCCTCCAGGAGCGTGAAGGTGCAGCCGGTGGCCGGATCGCAGGAGTCCACGGTGCACGCATCGCCGTCGTTGCACGGGACGCCCATGCCCCCCTGGCAACGCCCCCCGGCGCAGGCTTCACCCGTCGTGCAGGCGTCCCCGTCATCGCACGGAAGCATGTGGGCGACGTTCGTGCAACGCAGTGTCCCCTGGCCGCAGACGTCCTCCGTGCAGGCGTTGCCGTCGTCGCAATCCACGTCCTGCGCGCACGGCCTGCACCCGGGAATCGGGTCGGCGACGCAGCACCCTGCCACGGAATCGCAACGGTCCGCCGTGCACGGGTCGCCGTCGTCACATCCCGAGTCCGCGGTACAGGCGCCCGCTTCGACCGCGTGGACGCAGCCCAGGGTGGGGTCGCACGAATCCCCGGTGCAGGCGAGGCCGTCGTCGCAGGGCGTCGGCCCGAAGGTGCACCGGCCCGTCACGACGTCGCACACGTCGACCGTGCAGGCGTTGCCGTCCGCGCAGTCCGTTTCCGTGGCGCACTTCACGCAGACCTGGACGTTAAGGCAGCCGAAGGACGGGTTGCACGAATCTTCGGTGCAGTCGTCGAAGTCGTCACAGGGGTTGGCGCCGTGGGAGCAGACCGACAGGACGGGGGAGCAGGTGTCGATCGTGCACGGGTTGACGTCGTCGCAGGCGCCGTCGGTGCTGCATGTGCGGCAGCCGTCGATCCGTTCGTGGGCGCAGAGGCCCGTCGGGACGGTGCATTGATCCAGGGTGCACGGATCCTCGTCCAGGCAATCCGCCGCCGAACGGCAGCCGGCGTCGACTTCCGGCTGATCGTCCGGCCCGACATCCGCCACGTCTTGCGGGGCAGGGGCGTCCGGAAGAACGTCGTCCGCCGGCACCTCCCGGGCGTCCGGGATGCCCGGGTCGCCGGACGGCACGTCGGAACCCGTGTCGGCGCCCTGCAGGTCGAACGGGGAGAAGACGTCGATCGACGGGGAGTTCACACCACCGCACGCGCCGACGAACAACGCCACCAGGCTGGCGGCGAGGCATCTGGACATCTTCATACAGTCCTCCTGCGGAGCATGGAAACCGGGCGTCAACCTGGACGGAACGCGGCTATCATCGCGCCGAACCCTTCGGCGAATCAACAGGTTCTTGCGTCGTGCGGGCGCGTCTGTTCACGGGGCCGACGACGTCCTGATCGCCGCGAACAGGCCCGGATCGGCCAGGCCGTCGATCTTGAACAGGCTGATCCCCTTCAGGCCGTAGGATTTCGCCAGCGCGATGCGATCGGCCACGGATCGGGCGTCCGCGATCGTCGCGATGCGCCTGCGGTCCCACGAGGGGAACACGAAGGACAGTTCCCCCCCGGCGTTGCGCGCCACCACGACGCCCTTCCGCCGCATCCTGGCCTGGGCGTCCCGGTGCGAAAGGCTCTGTACCATCGCGTACCGGAAGCCCCCCGGGATCGGCTCCAGGTCATACTCCCAGCCGTATGTCGCGACCCCCAGCACCAGTCGGTCCCGGCGGACGTGGCGCAGCGCGTAGCGGATCGTCTGCTCGACCCATTGGATCGAGGCGTTGGGCAGGAAGGGTACGCGGCCCGGCTGCTGGAAGACCTGGGCGCCGCGCGTCAGGAAGACCTCGTCATAGGCCATGATCCGCACGATGTCGCAGCACTCGTCCAGGGCGGTGAAGTCGTTGGCCCAGGCCATGGCGCGGGTCGGAGGGAAGCCCGGCGGCGGCTGGTCCGCGGTGCGCGCCTCGACCGTGCAGGACAGGGACCGGCCATCGGCCGACAACCGGGTGCGAAGGGCCCGCAGGAAGGCCGTGAACGCGTCGCGGTCGGCCACGTCCTTGCCTTCGTAGTCGATGTCGACCCCCGGGAAGTCTTCGCGCTGCAGCAGATCGGCGATCGCGCGGACGTGGGAATCGCGCAGCGAGGGGTCGGCCAGGACCCGGTGCATCGCGGCGGCGTCGGTCCACAGGATCGTCGGGACGACGCGGACGCCCTTCCGGCGGGCGGCCTGTCGCAGTTCGGGCCACGGTGCGCCGCCCAGCCGCAGGGCGTCCGCGAGGTTCCCGTCGGCATCCACGCCGAAGGCGAACGGGTTGACCTCGGTGAACAGGTCGATCCGCGGCAGCAGCGAGGCCGCACCCTCGGCCTTCTTCCAGTACGGCAGCCAGCCCGCCACGAACAGGCCGTCGCCGATGGAGGAGGACTGCCGGGCGCACGGCGAGGCGGTGGCGGGCGGGACGCACTGCGGGAACACACCCTCCGGCAGGGACGGCACGGCGACGCCGTCGAGGGCGGCCTCCAGGACCGGGGACGGAGGGCCCCGGTGGCAGCCGACGGCGCAGGCGCCGAGCAGGGCGGCCAGGAACACCGGGATGCCGAAGTTCATGGCCGGTAGCGTGACACCGGTCCCCGGCGAAGGAAAGGAAACGGCGTCCCGGGGGAGGAGTATCATCGCGGACAAGGCAGGAGGCCTCGACCCGTTCGCTGGTCTTCCGGGGTTGTCGGCCGACCGCCGCGAGGTGTCCGCATGAACCGCCGCACCACCTCCCGCACCTACGATGCCCTGCTGCCCGAGTTCTTCCCCGTGAAGTTGATCGGGGCCTTCATCGCCGTGGACTTCGTGGTCGGCTGCCGCTTCGGCTGCGCCTTCTGCATTTCCCGCCGGCACCCCGCCCGCCAGTCGCTGTTCGACGCCGGCATGGCGCTGGACACCCGCGTGTCGCCCCGGCGCATGCTGGCCTGGCTGCGCTCCATGCCCTCGTACCGGGCCGGCGTGCAGATTCGCATCGGCCACGACACCGATGCCGGGCTGGAGTTCGACAAGAGCGCCGAACTGATCGAACTGCTGGACCCCGACCGATCCGTCGTCTATCTGACCCGCAAGCCGTTCACGACACGCGAGCGTGCCTTCTTCGCCGGTGCGCGTCCCAACGTGCTGTTGAAACTGACCGCCACGCCGCGCAGTGCCGCCCTCGGCATCACCACGGACCCGATGGAGCTGGTCCGCTCCGCCGCGGGCCTGGACCCGCAGGGCCTGCACTGGGTGGTGGGCCCCCTGGTGGAGGATGGCGAGGCGGATGCGCAGCGGATCCTGGAGGCGCTGCCGGCGGGCAGCCGCCTGACGCTGAAGCCGCTGAACACGGCCGGGCTTCCGGGCGTCAGCGGCGTGGCCCCCATGCCGCCCGACGCGCTGGCCCGCCTGGAGGCGCAGGCCTGGGCGCGGGGGCACGCCGTCAGCGAGTGGTTCTGCCGCGGCGGCCTGGCACGGGTGGGGCAGGGCTTCTTCGACGTGGACAAACTGACCGGCCAGGCCGATCCGGTGCGGTGCGGCCAGGACCTCGTCACCTGTGCCGCCTGTCCCAGCCACCCGCTGTGCCACGCCCCGCTGGACGCGCCGGTGCTGCTGGGCCGGCTGGACCGGGAACTGGCCGTGCTGGGGCTGACCCTCACCGCGCCGCCGGTCCGCACGGGGCCGCGTACCTTCCGGCTGGAGGTCGTCCAGCCGGCCTCGCGCGGCGACGAAACGTACCTGGCCCACGCCCTGGGCCAGCCGGTGGCCTTCAAGATTTCGACCCGCGAACCCGGCATCAGCGAGGGGGGCAGTTTCTGCAACGTCGATACGGCGGTGCTGCGCCGCTGGTACGCCGCCGGCTTCCTGCCGGTCACCGAGCTGAACGCCGCCGCGGAAAAGGTGCTGGAGGACCTGACGCGTCGCCAGGCCTGCCGCGAACGCCCCCCGGTGCAGGGGGCGGCCGGGGACGGGGCATGCTGAGCCAGCCGGGCCTGCGCCGCGCCAAGGAGACCTTCGGCGGTCCGGCCGAACTGGCGCCGCTGCGCCTGATCGGCGGCTTCGTCTGCGTCGACAGCCACCTGGGCTGCGCCGGCTGCCACTTCTGTCTGAACCGGCGCTACCCGCTGCAGGCCGAGGTGCTGGAACGCCGCGTCCACCGGAACTGGGAGGAAGCGGGCCTGTCGCCGGAGCGGCTGGCCGCGCTGGTGGCGGCGCTGCCCGCGGTCCAGCGCGGGCGGGTGCCCGTGCGCTTCGGCCACGCCTCCGACCTGGCCTACCAGGTGGACGGAGCCCGGGCCCTCCTGGCGGCGCTGCCGGACGATCGGCCCGCCCTGCTGCTGACCCGCTTCCCGCCCGGCCGCGAGGCGGTGGCGCTGGTGGCCGCCCACCCGAACGCCCTGCTGCACCTGTCGGTGACGCCCACGGTGCCGGGGGTGATGGAAAGCGACGAGGCGCCCGGCGAGGTGCTGCGGGCCGCCGCCACCGTGCCGCCCCGGCGGCTGTACGTCATGCTGGTGCCGCTGGTGGCCGGGGCGGAGGCGGCTGCCGCCCGGATCCTGGAGGCCATCCCGCCCGGCGCCGCGGTGGGCTTCAAGCCGCTGTCCAGCGCCGGCATCCCCTTCATCGGTCCGGCCACGCCCCTGGGGCCCGAGGGCCTGGAGGCGCTGACGGCCCGCGCCCTCCGGCTGGGCCTCAAGGTGCCCCCCATGGCGGGCTGCCAGGTCCGCGCGAACCTGGGCCTGCCGTTCTTCCGGCATCGCGAGATCGTGGCGGAGCGTCCGGGCGCCTGTACCGGGTGCCCCAACCATGCGACGTGCGCCGGGGTGCCGGACCCCACGGACGCCGCGGTCCACGCCGAAATGGCCGTGCTGGGCCTGGCGCCGGGCCCGGTGCGCCGGGGCCCGGGCGGGCTGGAGGTGGCGGTGGATGTCCCGGTATCCCGCGCCGACGAGGTCTACCTGTCGGAGGCGCTGGGGCTCCCGGTCTTCCTTTCCGGGGTGCGGCGCGGCGGGGGGTACGAGGTGGTGGAGGTCGGGTCCCCGGTCCTGGAGCGCTGGGAGGAGGCGGGCTTCTACCCGGCCGCCGAACTCTACGCGGCGGCGCGCCGGATGGCGGCCTTGACGGGGCTGGTCCTGTAGAACCTATCCCTTCTTGATGGCGTCCTTCGCCTTCTTTTCCTTCTTTTCCTTGACCGTCAGCTTCGGCTTCTTGGTGTTCTTCTTGGGCTTGTCGAGTCCCTTGGACATGGTTTCCTCTCCTCGTTTCCGGACCCAGGGTGGAGTATGAAGGGGGCCGGAAAGCCGGTCAAGCCGGAGGGTGCCCCCACCCGAAGCGGATCAATCCTGGTCCCCGGAAAACGATCGATGCTAGAGTTCGGGGGGGCCGGAAACCGAATCAGCGAGGTGGGGATGTTTGACTCACAGATCTATGCCAGGCGCGGGCTGCCTTTCGACGTGAACGACTACCCGGAGCCGACGCGCACCCTGCTGAAGGAAAAGTTGCGGACCGTCGAGGACATCGTCCGCGACCTGCCGCGCAGTTTCCGGATCTTCTGCACCTTTGCCGCGGGCCAGCCGCGCGGCCTGATGCGGCAGATGGGCGAGCGGCACGACTGGGCCGACGTCACGTACGCCGGTGCGCTGACCTTCGAGCCTTACAGGTTCATGGCGCACCCCGGTGTGCAACTGTGGAGCCCCTACTACTCGCCGGTGGACCGCGCCATCGCCCACACCATGGGCAAGACGGTGGCCTTGATCCCGAAGAACTACGGCCAGTTGGAAGGCCTGGGGAAGCAGCCGGGACTGCTGGACTACGTCGGCCACGCCGCCACGCCGCCGGACGCCGACGGCTGGCTGAACCTGGGGGTCAACTGCGACCTGATGCAGCCGTTCCTGGACCACTTCGGCCAGATGCGGCCGAACGGTGCGCGGCTGATCGTCGAAATCAACAGCCACATGCCGTGGGTGTGCGGCGACGAGGCGTCGGGAGGCAACCGGGTACACCTCAGCCAGGTCGATTTCGTCTACGAAAACCACGAGCCGCTGCCGCAGGTGGCGCCGATCAAGGCCTCCAGCGTGGAGGAGCGCATCGGCCAGAACGTCCTGCCGTTCATCGAGGACGGCGACACCCTGCAGTTGGGGATCGGCGGGCTGCCGGGGTACATCGCGACGCACCTGCGCGACCGGCGCGGGCTGAAGGTCCACACCGAGATGCTGAATGACGCCTATGTCGATCTGGACGAGGCCGGCGCGATCGACTGCAGCGGGAAGGCCTGGATGGACGGCCGGATCGTCGGGACGTTCGCCGCAGGAACGGACCGGCTGTACGACTGGCTGGATCGGAATCCGCGCGTGGCGCTGATGCCCATCGGCCTGACGAACGACCCGTACAGCATCGGCCGGAACCGGCGGCTGAAGTCGGTCAACTCGTGCCTGATGGTGGATCTGCACGGGCAGATCTGCTCGGACGCGGTCGGGTTCCGGCAACTGACCGGCATCGGCGGGCAGGGCGAGTTCGTGATGGGCGCGCAGCGGTCCGAGGGCGGCCGCAGCATCCTGTGCCTGAAGTCCACGCGGAACGTGCGCGGCCACCGGATGTCCACGATCTGCGCGACGCTGCCGCCCGGGACGCCCGTGACTGTGACGCGCCACTACGCCGACGTGATCGTGACCGAGTACGGCGCGGCGGAGGTGCGATACCTGGAGGCCATCGGACGGGCGCGCGCCCTGGTGGGCATCGCGCACCCGGACTTCCAGCAGTCCCTGATCGGCAAGGCGGAAAAGGTCGGGCTGTGGGACCGCAAGCCGGGCTTCGCCACCTTCAAGCAGCGCGCGATATACAACAATGCGGCGCAGGTGGGCCTGCTGAAGAAGGCCATCGCGAAGCACCCGGACAGGAAGGGCCGCATCCTCATGGCCGAGGTCAAGAAGGCCATCGCCCAGCCGGGCCTGTTCAAGCGGCTGGTCGCGTTCTACAAGGAAAACGCGAAGCCCATGGAATGACGGCCGGGAACCGCGGACAGGGTGCATTCCGCCTGAGGAATCCGGGAACGTGATGCAGGAAGCGAACGTCGATACTAGTTTGAATTGCAGCGGGTCCGTCGAGGGCGTTGTTGGGGTGGGGAGGGACGAAATCATGAAGAATGCATTCCTGATGAGCCTGTGCCTGATGTCGATCGCTGCCTGCGCCGCCACGACCACGTTCGATCCCACGCAGGTGACGATCCCCGGCCGGTGCGGGGGGGACGTGACGACGACCCAGTCGCGCGTCAAGATTACCAACCTCGGCGTCACGCTGTCGCCGCTGGGCCGGCTGACGACGGTGGGCAACCTGCCGACGGGCGGGGCGCTGACGCTGGACGGCAAGCAATACTGGGCGGTGGACTCGGGGTTCGGCCTGAATGACGTGAAGATCGTCGACATGGCCTCGGGGGTGGTGATCCAGACGTTGCCGCTGCCCGGCGCGTTCGGCGGGATGGTCTTTTCGCCGGACGGCATGACGGCCTACGTCTCGGGCCAGCGCACCGGCAGCGGCAACGCGGTGGCGCCCGCGGGCATGGTGGGCACCCAGGGCGACGTCATCCACGTCTTCACGCGGGATGCCGCGACGGGCCTCGCCACCGAGCAGGCGCCGCTGGTCCTGCCCACCACGACGGGCGGAAGCGGCCGCGTGAACGACCTGCAACCCAACCCCGACGGTCCGGCCTGGCCGGTCGGCCTGGCCATCAGCCCCGACGGCAAGTCGCTGGTCGTGGCGCTGAACATGGCCGACCGCGCGGTGGTCTTCGCGTTGCCCGCCGGGACCGGAACGGTCGTGACGGCCGGGAACTACCCCTTCGGTGCGGCGATCGAACGCAGCGGCCGTTTCGCCTACGTCAGCAACGAACTGGACGGCACGCTCACCAAGATCGATCTGGCCGACAACAGCACGACGACGGTCACCGGCCTGGGCGGCGCCGGTGGCGACTACAACGCGCATCCGCAGAACCTGCTGGCCGACCCGCGCGCCGATCGGCTGTATGCCGTGGTCACGAACCGCGACGCGGTGGTCGTGATCGACACCACCGACGATTCCGTCGTGCGGTCGATCTCGCTGGCCCGTCCCGAAGGTCCGGGCGCGGCTCCCGTGGCGCTGGCCCTGGCCCCCGACAGCGGGACCCTTTACGTGGCGAACGCGGGCGAAAACGCCATCGTCGCGATCGCGCTGACCGCACGTCCCGGCGGGGCCGACGCCTACACCGTGCTGGGCAAGCTGCCCACGGCGGACTATCCGCACGATGTGCAGGTCACGCCCGACGGGTGCACCCTGGTCTGGAGCGCTGCGCGGGGCCTGGGAACGGGCGCCAATCCCGACTACCTGGTCCACACGTTCGGGCCGCCCTCGCCGTATCCCAGTTACGTGCCGCAGTTGCTGACCGGACAGGTCGGAGTGCTGCCCCTTCCCACCGACGCCTATTTCGCCCTGGCGCAGGCCGTGGTGGACGCCGCGACGGTTCCCGGGGACGGCAGCGGGACGCGGCCGGTCGTGCCGCAGGCCACGCCCGTGGTGGGGGCGGACGGCGGGCCGTCCGAGCAGATCAAGTACGTGTTCTACGTGGTCCGCGAGAATCGTTCCTACGACCAGATCTTCGGCAGCGACCCGCGCGGCGACGGCGATCCCTCGCTGCAACTGTTCGACGACAACGGCGTTCCGGGCCCGACAGGCGGCATCACGCCCAACGCACACGCGCTGTCACGGGAGTTCGTGCTGCTGGACCGTTTCTTCAGCAACAGCGAGATTTCCGTCGACGGGCACGTCATCACCAGCGGCGCCTATGCCACGGACTACACCGTCAAGGGAGCCCCCCAGAACTACTCCAAGCGCGGCAGGCCCTTCGACTTCGGCTTCTACCCGGTCAGTTTCCCGTCCAAGGGCTTCCTGTTCGACGCGGCCTTGCGGCACGACCCGCCCATCACGTTCCGCAACTACGGCGAGATTTCCGCGGGCGTCCAGGTTGCTGGTGAGGAGCGCGCGGACACGCAACCGCAGGTGCTGGCGAACACCGAATCGGGGTATCCCATGATCCTGGACGTCGGCTGCACCGCGGTGGCCGCCGGCGCGCCCGACACGGCGGACTGCTACTTCGACTCCGGCATGGGCGCCGCGCCGCCGAACGCGCCGTCGCGGGTCGACGTGTTCCAGAAACGGTTCGCCGCGCAACTGGCCGCCGGGCAGGTGCCGCAGTTCAACTACATCGTGCTGCCCAGCGACCACACGACGGGCGTGCCCGCCAGCGGTCGCGATCCCCTGGCGATGATCGCCGACAACGACCAGGGCCTGGGCCAGATGGTGCAGTTGATTTCGCAGTCCGACGTCTGGCCGCAGAGCGTGATCTTCGTGATCGAGGACGACAGCCAGGACGGCGCCGACCACGTCGATGCGCACCGGGCGCCCGCCCTGGTGATCGGCCCGTGGGTGAAGCGCGGCGGCAGCGTGATCCACACGCACTACAACCAGTACTCGGTCATCCGGACGATGGAACTGATCCTGGGGCTGGATCCGCTGTCGATCCACGACGCCAACGCGGTGCCGATGTTCGACGTGTTCACGATGACGCCGGACAACACGCCGTACACCTTCATCAAGCCGACCCAGGACATCAAGGCGATGTGCCCCTGCGGCGTTTCCGC
>CAINDP010000036.1 GCA_903847405.1 uncultured Myxococcales bacterium
ATCGTCGGCCAGCGGACCACCGTCGCCAAGGCGATGCCTTCCTATGCCGATTCCCGCGGGAAGAGCGTGATCCAGGTGGACGGCATCATCCGCGGGAACGCCGGGGTGGGCCTGGACGACCGCGTTGCCGTGCGCAAGGTCCGCCACGTGGCCGCCACGGCGATGGCCGTCCGCCAGGTCGGCGGGTCCACCGCAGCCTTGAAGCGCGACGATTCGCGGTACGTGGGCCGCCTGCTGGAGGGCCTGCCGGTCGTGGCCGGCGACCGGGTCCGGGCCGCCCTGTTCGGCGCGCGCTTCCAGGACTTCGAGGTCGTGTCCACCAAGCCCAAGGGCGTCGTGGTCGTGGGCGCCCAGACCGAAATTTCCATCGAGGCCGAGGGCCAGCCGAAGGGCACCAAGGCGGCCGGCGTTTCGTACGAGGACGTGGGCGGGCTGGGCAAGGAAATCCGGCGCCTGCGCGAAATGATCGAACTGCCGCTGCGCTTCCCCCAGGTCTTCGAACGGCTGGGCATCGACGCGCCGAAGGGCGTGCTGCTGCACGGCGCGCCCGGCACCGGCAAGACCCTCCTGGCCCGCGCCGTCGCGCACGAAACCGAAGCGTCCTTCATTTCGGTCAGCGGGCCGGAAGTCATCCACAAGTTCTACGGCGAAAGCGAAGCCAAGCTGCGCGGGATTTTCGAGCAGGCCAAGAAGCAGGCGCCGTGCATCATCTTCCTGGACGAAATCGACGCCATCGCCCCCAAGCGGGAAACCGTCCAGGGCGAGGTTGAAAAGCGCGTCGTCGCCCAGTTGCTGGCCCTGATGGACGGGCTGGAAACGCGCGGGCAGATCATCGTCATCGGCGCGACCAACCTGCCGAACCTGCTGGACCCGGCCCTGCGCCGCCCCGGCCGGTTCGACCGGGAGATGGAAATCGGCATCCCGGACGCGCTGGCCCGGCGCCAGATCCTGGACATCCACACCCGCGGCATGCCGCTGGACGACGACGTGGACCTGGCCCGGCTGGCGGCCACCACCCACGGGTTCGTCGGCGCCGACTTGCAGGCGCTGTGCCGCGAGGCGGCGATGACGCGCCTGCGCGCCGTGATGCCCGAAATCGACCTGGCGGCCGAGGCGCTTCCCTACGAAGTCCTGGTGGCCCTGAAGGTCACCATGGACGACTTCCTGGGCGCCAAGAACGAAATCGAGCCCTCGGCGATCCGCGAAGTGGTCGTCGAGGTGCCGGACGTTTCCTGGGACCAGGTCGGCGGCCTGGCCGACGTGAAGCGGGAACTGCGCGAGGCGGTCGAGTGGCCCCTGACCCGCGCGCCGCTGCTGGCCCATGCCGGCGTCAAGGCCTCGAAGGGCATCCTGCTGTACGGCCTGCCGGGAACCGGCAAGACCCTGCTGGCGAAAGCCGTCGCGTCCCAGAGCGGCGTGAACTTCATTTCCGTGAAGGGCCCTGCGCTGGTGTCGAAGTTCGTGGGCGAAAGCGAAAAGGGCGTGCGCGAGGTGTTCAAGAAGGCGCGCCAGGCGTCGCCGTGCATCCTGTTCTTCGACGAGTTCGACGCCATCGCCTCCACCCGCAACTCCGGCGACGGCAACTCGGGCGTGGCGGAACGCGTGATCAGCCAGATCCTGACCGAACTGGACGGCATCGAGGAACTGAAGGGCGTCCTGGTGATCGCCGCCACCAACCGTCGCGACCTGCTGGATCCCGCCCTGGTGCGGCCCGGACGGTTCGACCTGCTGCTGGAAATCCCGCCCCCGGACCTGGACGGCCGGAAGGACATCTTCGGGATCCACCTGAAGAACCGCCCCGTCGAGGCCGGCGTGGACACCGGGGAACTGGCCCTGGCGTCGGACGGGATGACGGGCGCCGACATCGATTCGATCTGCCGCCGGGCCGCCCGGATGACCGTGCGGGAATTCATCCGCAGCCACCCGGACGGCGAGGGCTTCGGCACCCTGGTCATCGATCGGAAGACCCTGCTGGACGCGATCCGCGAAACCCGGGAAACCCGGGTGCTGCCGCTGGGGAGGACATCATGAGCGCCTGTCGCCACCTGGACCCGATGGACGTGCAGCCCCTGAAGGACCCGGCGAGGTTCCGGGGCAGCATCTATTACCGTGACGCCCGGGAGCGCGCCCGGACGCTGGTGGCGATGTCGTCCTTCTGCCGCGAGTGGGGCACCCGCCTGCACTTCATCGGGTCCCAGGCCGATTGCGACCATGCCCGCGCCGACGTCGCCCGGCTGGACCCGGACGCCGGGGCCGCCGTGCGGTTCACGCCGGTCGTGCTGGAAACCGGCGGCGCACCCAGCGAGCGCAGGCGGCAGAACCACGCCCTGCGGGCGGCCATGGACCAGGCGATCGCCCTGGATCCCGCGGCGATCGTCTGGCTGGAACTGCCCTTCAACGCCGGAAGCCCGCCGCGGACCCTCGCGTTCGCGATCCCGGCCCACCAGGCGTCGATCGAAACCATGACCGCAACGGGCGCGCCGATCCTGTTTGCCGCATACCAGTTGAACCACCTGCCCGATGCGGCGGTCCGGACACTGATGGCGTCCAGCGACCTGGTGACCAGCGCCCCGTTCGCCGTGGCGTTCTGCCGGGACCTCCTGACCACCCGCATGGAATCCAACACCTGGGGCGTCCCCCAGGAGGCCGGTTCCCCGCAGCCGGCCGAACAGCACAGCCTGCGGCGGATGATGCAGTCCGAAAACATGGTCACCCTGGGCCAGATGTCCGCGGGCATCGCCCACGAACTGGGCAACCCCCTGGCGATCATCAGTTCCGGTCTGCAGTACCTGCAGGGGAAGCAGGCGGATGCCGCTTCCCCGGACTGCGACTTCACGCGGATGGCCCTGGAAAGCGTCGGGCGCATGGACGTGATGCTGCGGACGATGCGGGATTTCGCCGCCGCCAAGCGCAGCCCGGCGATCGACGTGGACCTGAACTGCGCCATTTCCGAGGTCCTCAGTTTCACGGCCCCGGAGTGCCGCCGGCGCGGCGTGCAGTTCGCCATGCAGCCCGACAGCACGCTGCCGCCGGTCCGCATGGACATCTTCGGCCTGAAGGAAATCGTGTTGAACCTGGTCAAGAACGCGCTGGAGGCGATGCGCGAGTGCGGCGACACGCTGACCGTCCGCACGCGGTGGTGCCCGGATTCCGAAAGCGCCACGGTGGAAATCGAGAACAACGGTCCTCCGATTGCGGAAGAAGCCCTGCCCAACCTGTTCCGGCCGTTCTTCACGACCAAGAGCGAGGGCACCGGGCTGGGCCTGTACCTGGCGAAGCAGCTCGCCAAGACCCATGGCGGGGACGTCCGCGGGCAGAACCTGCCCCACGCCGTCCTCTTCACTCTAGTGCTGCCCGCCAGTCGGGCCGCCGCGGGGAAGGAATGGCACGCATACTGATCGTGGACGACGAGCCCGAGTGGTGCCGGATCCTCACGATGCTGCTGGGCGACAAGGGCCACGAGGTCGTCGCGGTGCAATCGGGCGAAAGCGCCCTGGGCCAGGCACGGAAGTTCCTGCCCGACATCGTCCTGCTGGACCTGCACCTGGGCCGGATGGACGGGCTGGAGGTCCTGCGCCGCCTGAAGCACGAAATGCCGGCGGCCCTGTTCGTGATGATGACGGCCTACGGCAGCATCCAGGACGCGGTGGCCGCCATGCGCCTGGGCGCCACCGACTTCGTGTCCAAGCCGTTTTCCAACGACGTGTTCCTGGCCAACATCGACGCGCTGCTGGAACTTTCGGCCGGCCGCGGCACCGAGGGGCTGCCCGAGGTGATCGGGACCAGCAGGGCCTTCCGGGACGCCCGGGACCTGGCGCTGAAGTTCGCGGTACCGGACATCAACGTGCTGCTGCAGGGCGAAACCGGGACAGGCAAGGAACTGTTCGCCCGGACCATCCACCACGCCAGCAAGCGCCGGTCGGCCCCCTTCGCCGCGGTGGACTGCAGTTCGCTGCCGGAAACCCTGTTCGAAAGCGAACTGTTCGGCCACGAGCGCGGGGCCTTCACGGGCGCGACCGCGTCGCGGGTCGGCCGCCTGGAAGCCGCCCAGGGCGGAACCCTGTTCCTGGACGAGATCGGCAACCTGCCCCTCCCCTTCCAGGCGAAACTGCTGCGGGTGCTGCAGGAGCGCAGCTTCGTGCGGGTCGGCGGCAAGGAAAGCATCCGGCTGGACGTCCGCGTCGTGTCCGCCACCAACGTGAACCTGAGGGAGGCGGTCCGCGACGGACGGTTCCGCGAGGACCTGTACTACCGCCTGAACGAAATGACGATCGAGCTGCCGCCCCTGCGGGAACGCACCGGCGACATCGGCCCCCTCGCCGAGCACTTCCTGCGCGTGTATTCGGCCCGGTTCGGCCGCCCCGTCCGCGAGATTTCCGCCGCGGCGCTGGTCGCCCTGGAGGGCTGGACCTGGCCGGGAAACATCCGCGAACTGGAAAACGCGATGAAGTCGGCCGTCGTGCTGGCGGACGAAGTGGTCCTGCCGCGGAACCTGCCCGACGCCATCACCGGAGGAGGCCCGTCCGGCAACGCCACCGTGGACGTGCCGCCCCTCGCGATCCACACCCCGCACCCGGCGCCCGCGAGCCAGTCCCCGGACAGCATGCGCGTCGAAGTGTCCTTTTCCATCGCGGCGAACGACCTGGACATGAAAGCCATCGGAAACCGTGCGGCCGAGCAGGCGGAGCGCAGTTTCCTGCACTCCCTGCTGATGCAGCGGCACGTCAGCGCGGCACGGCTGGCAGGGATGCTGAACGTCGATCCCAAGACCCTCCGGACCAAG
>CAINDP010000037.1 GCA_903847405.1 uncultured Myxococcales bacterium
CCCGGCACCCGTGACACCGCCGCCCGCCGCGACGCCCGAGCCCGCGACCGGCACCGTACCCGCTGCGCCCGCGGCGGTCGCCGCCCCCGTGCCGGCCCCCGCCCCGACTCCGGCGCCCCCGCCCCCCGCGGCGAAGCCGACCCTGGCCGCCGTGCTGATTTGCCCGGCGAACATGGTGAAGGTCGTGACCGACGCGACCGCGGCGGTGGACGGCAAGGCGAAGCCCGCCGACGTGGCCTTCTGCGTGGACGCCTACGAGTACCCGGGCAAGGGCCAGAAGCCGAAGGCCGGCGTGTCGGCCGGCGCGGCGGCGGGTATGTGCAAGAAGGACGGCAAGCGCCTGTGCAGCAGCGCGGAATGGACCCATGCGTGCGGCGAAACCGAGCCCGCGGCCGGCGCCTGCAACGTGTCCGGTTCGATGAAGGAAACCGGCGCTTCGCCGGCCTGCAAGACCGCCGAGGGCATCTTCGACCTGGTCGGCAACGCGGGCGAATGGACCACCGACGGCCGGCTGCACGGCGGCGACGCCAGCACCGGCAAGGGTTCCGCGTGCGGCTACAGCACCAAGCATTTCATGCCCAAGGGAATGGACGGCTTCCGCTGCTGTGCGGACGCGACCCGCTGACCCCCCACTCCACCGGAAGGACAACCCGATGATCGATCGCTACTCCACCGCGCGGATGCGCGAGACCTGGTCCTCGAAGCGCCGCTGGAACCTGTTCCTGGGCGTCGAGGTGGCCTACCTGGAAGCCCTGGAAGAGGACGGCATCGCCCCCCTGGGCAACGCCGCGCGCATCCGGGAAACCGTCACCATCGACCCCGAGCGCATCGACGACCTGGAAGCGACCCTGCGCCACGACGTCATCGCCTTCCTGACCCACGTCGAGGAGCAGGCGGGCGACGCCACGCGGTTCCTGCACTACGGCCTGACGTCGTCGGACGTGCTGGACACCACGTTCGCGCTGCAGTTGGTCGAGGCCGCGGGCCACTGCCGGGCGGAACTGTCGAACCTGGAACGCGCGCTGATGGGCCTGGCCGATCGGCACCGGGGCACCGCGCTGGCGGGCCGCACCCACGGCATGCACGCGGAAGCGACGTCCTTCGGCCTGGTGGCGCTGGGCTGGCGCGAGATGGCCGCCCGGGCCCTGGCGCGGTTCGACGTCGCCGTCGAGGAAATCCGCGTGGGCAAACTGTCCGGCGCGGTGGGCAACCTGGCCTTCGGCGACCCGGGCCGGGAAACCCGCGTGCTGGCGCGCCTGGCCCTGGGCGTCGAGCCCGCCGCCACGCAAATCGTCGCCCGGGACCGCCACGCGGCGTTCTTCGCGGCCATCGCCCAGGCCGGCAACGTGCTGGACCACATCGCCCTGAACATCCGCCACCTGCAGCGCACCGAGGTCGGCGAGGCGAACGAGCCCTTCGGCAGCGGCCAGCGCGGGTCGTCGGCCATGCCCCACAAGAAGAACCCGGTGATGTGCGAAAACGTCTGCGGCCAGGCGCGCCTGCTGCGGGCCTACGCCGTCGCGGCCTTCGAGAACGTGGCCCTGTGGCACGAGCGGGACATCAGCCACTCGTCCGCCGAGCGCGTCATCGCCCCGGACGCCACCGCCACGCTGGAATTCGCAACGAAGCGCCTCGCCGGCATCGTGAAGGGCCTGGTGGTCCACCCGGAGCGCATGGCCGAGAACCTGGCCCGATCGGGCGGCCTGATCCACAGCGAGGCCGTGCTGCTGTCGCTGGTCCGCCGCGGCATGAAGCGCCAGGACGCCTACGGGCTGGTCCAGCGCAACGCCCTGAAGGCCATCCAGGGCGACGGGACCTTCGAGGGCAACCTGATGGCCGACCCGGACGTGCGCCTGCGCCTGGCGGAGGAAGAGATCGGCGCCTGCTTCTCGCTGGCCGAGCACCTGAAGTTCACCGACGCGATCTTCGCCCGCCGGACCCCCGATCCCGTCGCGTGATACGATAATCCCATGATCACCCTCCGGTACGCCCAGTTCTTCGTCCGCGGCGCGACGCCAGACGCCATCCACAGCGCCCTCGACGCGATCCTGGCCACCGACGGGTACGCGCCCTTCGAGGCAGCCCGGATCCCTCCCGGCTACCCGGCCGAGGCCCGGGAGTTCGACCGGTGGCTGGTCGCCGACCAGAAGGGAGGGCCCGACGACGCCGGTACCGTGACGCTGATCGCCGAGGACGTCCGTCGCGCCTTCGCCCGGTCCAACGCCCTGGCCGCCGCCCTGCCCCGCGCCACGATCGTCGCGCTGGTCCGCCCGGTGGACGGCCCCCTGCGCATCAAGGTCTATCACGACGGCACGCTGCTGCTGAAGATCGGGGACGACCCGGACGAGGAACTGTTCTACCACCCGCTGGTCGCGGAAGCGCCGGCCGTGGCCGCGTTCCTGCAGACCTGGGGCGGCGACGGCGGCGACGAACCGGCCCCCGAGGTGTTCGCGGCCGCCCTGGGCGTGGCCCGGGCCGACCGTTCGTTCGCCGATGCCCGCCCGGGAGACTGGCCCCGTCCCCTCGCCGAGCGCGTGTTCGTTTCAGCGCGTTCGAGGCTATACCGCGAAGCCTGACTGGATCTCGAGGCGCCTCACGGCACGGGTAGCAGATCCTCGGGGGCCACGCGCATCATCCCGATACCGGGGACCGGGAAGTGGGCCAGCGCGACGGTCCCGTCGGCCAGGACCGCGAGGCGCCAGGCCTGTTCGCCCCCCTCGTAGCACGGGTACAGCGGTGTCGACGGACCACACATCGAATATTTGTAGGTCCACTCGCCCAGCGGGCTCCCTTCGGCAGAAACCCGGTACAAGGACGTCTGCCCGAACGGGGCGGTCGGCAGCATCATGCGATAGCCGATGACGAAGCCGCCGTCGGGCGCCAGGGCAACGTCCTCGACCCATCCTCCCCACTCGCCCCACGGCGTGGACGACACGCAGGTATTGTCGGCAAGCACGACCTGGAGCCGGTTGGTCCTCCATGGTTCCATGTCCTCGTACCAGGACGTGTTGATGGCAAACGCACCGTCCCGGAGCGTCAGGATGCGCGCCCCCACTGGGTCTGCCCGATACACCGCCGACTGCACCGGGATCGGATCGCCGACCTTGCTCCCGTCCGCGGCGTGCCGCTGCACGGTCCAGGGCAGGCTGTCCCACCAATTCGCGTAGCCCAGCGTCACGAACGTGCCGTCGGGCCAACCTGCCACCACGTCCGTGTCCAGCGCCAAATCGACCGGTTCGCCCTGCGGGACGCCTGCCGCCGAGAAGCGCCGGAACAGCAGGGTCCGGCTCCGCGAGGGCTGGCTGTCCGGCAACGGCAGTTCCGACGTCCAGAACACCTGGAACCCGTCGACGAGGGCGACCACCGCAACCACCTTCTGGTGGCCCTGTCCCTGCGTGTTGACCTGGACCGCGGGGCCGGGTTGGCCGCCGTCCAGGGGTACCACCCGGACCGCAACTCCCAGGCCCCAGCCGTCCGGACCCGGAGGAACCGCGCAATCCGGCTGCCCGAAGCACGCGTTATAGCTGCCGTTCGTCCACGCGACCGCGAGGTTCCCGGTCCCCAGGAGCACGGCAAGGAACGGCGTGTCGCAACGGTCCGTCGGGTCGGTCGCGACCGTCCGGGGAACGCCGAGGGTCTGGCCCAGGGCATCGAACCGCTGCATCCGGATCTCCGGCCCGTTCCACAGCAGCGCGGAGCCTCCGTCGGGCAGCGCGACCACGCGGGCGTCCGCGCCTTGGCCCGTGCACACCGGGTTGACGAACCCGTTCGCGCAGTCGCCGATCGTGATCGCAGTGTTCGCGTCGTCGCAATCGCCGGACCACAGGGCGGTATAGGGGGCGGCGGGCGATGGCAGGCACTTCGAATCGCCCGTCACGCCGAACCCATCGCCATCCGTGTCGCGGAAGTATGGTGTGCAGCCGGGGACGTCCTCCCCGACTTCGAGGCCACCGGAGTCATCCCAGGATTCCTCCCCGACCTCATCCGAATGTTCGGTGGCAGTATCCTGGGCCAGGCTCGCCTCGTCCGGAATGGCCAGGTCAGGAACGTCGCCGTCGTCGGCCGGCACGTCCGCGGCATCGACGACGTCCGCCTGGGGCACGTCCCCGCCGGGAGTCTCGAAGCACGCGGTGCCGATCGCGCACAGCAGCAGCGGCCCGAGGAACCCCGCAACGCGGACCGATCGAAACTCCACCCGCATCGTCCGCCACCGTCGTCCAAGTCGGATTCATGCTAGACCCGCACCTGGAGGGGGTCAAATCCGCAACCGGCCAGCCTGCAATGGGAACATCTCGTGGGGGGGCACAGGTCTTCCGTTCGTTCTTGCGACCTACTCCCCGGCGCCGGGCGACGGCTTGTCGGTCTTGTCGTCGTCCTCGACGGACGGGTAGCCTTCGTAGGACGTGTAGCGGCCGTAGTACCCCTGGCCGTAGCCATACCGGTAGCCGTAGTAGCCGGGACGCCGGATGTCCAGGTCGTTCAGCACGGTGCCCAGCAGCGGCGCGCCCACGGCCGCCAGTTCCCGGCGGACCTGGGACAGGGCGTCCACCGTGGTGTGCCCCAGCTTGACCACCAGCAGCACGCCGTCGACCATGCCGCCCAGGATGCGCGGATCCGACACCGGGATGATCGGCGGCGAGTCCAGGATGATGGTGTCATAGCGCAGCTTCAGTTCGTCCAGCAGGCCGTGCACCCGTTCCATGCGCAGCAGTTCCGCCGGGTTCGGCGGCACGGGCCCGCACGGCAGGATGTCCAGGTTCGGGATGTCGGTGTGCTGGATGGCGGCGTCGATGTTCCCGCCGCCCAGCAGCAGTGTCGACAGGCCCGTGTCCGCCGTCACGCCGAAGGCCCGGTGCAGGCGCGGCCGGCGCATGTCCGCGTCGATCAGCAGCGTCCGGGCCCCGTAGCGCGCCTGCGTGATGCCCATCGCGATGACGACGGTGGACTTGCCTTCCCACGGGCTGCCCGAGGTCACCAGCACCGTCCGGATCTTCCGGTCGGGCAGCACGAACATCAGGTTCGTCCGGATGGTGTTCAGCGCCTCGCTGATCACCGACTTCGGGTTCTGCAGCACGTAGAAGTCGCGTTCCTGCAGCGTCTGGTCCTTGCGGCGGCTGCGGCGCTTGCGCGGGCCCGGGATGGAGGGCACCAGGCCCAGGCACGGCACGCCGGTCCGGGCCTCGACCTCCTCGCGATCCTTCACCGACGTGTCCAACTGCTCGACCAGGAACGCCAGCCCCAGGCCCAGCAACAGCCCCGCCATCAGGCCGATGGCCAGGTTCAGGCGCAGGTCCGGCCGGATGGGCCGCGCCGGCACCATGGCCATCTCGTTGACGCGGACGTTGTTCATTTCGACCTGGGCGGACAGGCTGATTTCGGTGAAGCGCGTCCGCACCTGGTCATAGACGCCGTCGCTGTCCTTCTTGCGCTCGGCCAGGGCGTTGTACTCGACCTGCAGGGCCGCCAGCTCGCCCAGGTCGTCGTTCGCCGTGGTCAGCAGCGTATCGACTTCCCGAAGCCCGGCGACGGTTTCCTCGAAGTCGCCCCGGATGGACTGCAGGTAGGTGTCCACTTCGCGCTTCAGCGTGGTCTTCATTTCGGCCAACTGGGCGTCCAGGGCCACGATCCGGGGGTGCTTTTCGCCGTACTGGACCGCGTCCTTGCTGCGCTGATCCCGCAGGTCCACGTACTTGGCCTTCAGCCCGGACACCAGGCCGCTGCTCAGGATCGCGTCCAGCGGCACGGCGAACAGGTCGTTGGCGGTGGAAATCTTCGCGATGCGGGCGACGCGCGCCCCCAGGTCGGCCTTGCGGATCAGCAACTGGCCCTGGCGCTCGTTCAGCATCTTGACCCGGTCTTCCAGGGTCTGCCGACGGCTGGCGAAGGATCCGACGCCGTGCTTGCGCTCGAAGCCCAGCATCTCCTGGTCGGCTTCCTCCTTGCGCTGGCGGTACTTGTCCACCATTTCGCGCAGGTCGCCGTTGGCTTCCTGGGTCACGGACCGGCGGTACTCGATGTTCTGGGCGCGGTACGCGTAGACGACCTCGTTGGCCAGGTCCGCCGCGCGCTTGGGGTCCCTGTCGTCGGCGTGGACCAGGACCATCATGCTTTCGCGGACCGGCTCCACCGTCAGGCGCGCCTGCAGGGCCCGGGCGGGCACCATGTTCACCAGGCGGTCGCGGCGCTCCTCGTCGGTGATCGTTTCGCCCGGGGGGACGCCCAGGTACTCGGGGTCCTGGTCCAGCCCCAGTTTCTCGACGACGCGCCCGCAGACGTCCATGCCCGTGATGACCTTGTACTGCGTCTGGAAGTAGTCCCGCAGCGCCCAGTAGTTCGACGAGCCCAGTTCGACGACGTCCTTGACGCCCGACAGGACGCGGGGCGGCGACGCCTCGATGATGACGGACGACGTGGCGCGGTAGATCCGGGGCTGGCGCTGCGTCACCAGGACGACGACGGCCATCACCAGCACCAGCGTCCCGATGGTCCACCACTTGCGCTTTTCCAGGACGTACCGGATGCGGTGGATCTGCCGGCCGAGGTCGCCCTGTCCGCTGGTGGTGTCCGAAAGGGGGGCCAGGGGCGCTTCCAGGGGGATCCTCCTCGACCACGATACAGGTGGCTTCTCGCGGCGCAGAATCGTACCGCACGGCGGGGGTACGGGCAAGCCGACGGCCGGGCAAGGCCGCGGAGAACGGAGGTCGGAGGCGACGGCGACGGCGTCACAAGGTGCGCTTGCCGGTCCAGGTGCTCGTGGCGCCGGACACGGTCAGGGTGCCCGTGACCTCGTCGTTGTCGCGCGTCCCGGTCCCGACGGGGGCCGTCAGCGTGATGATCGTCAGCAACTCGGTGCCCGTGACGGAGCCGTTGTCGTCGCCGTCATACCCGCCGTAGACGATTCCGCCCTGGAGGACGTAGTTCCAGTTCCCGGTCTGGACCGCCCCGTCCGTCAGCGACGTCGTCGTCCAGGTCCCTTCGAAGATTTCGACCAGGCTCGTGGAAAGCTCCTTCCGGACGATGGCGATGGCCTGCTTGCCGTCCGCGAATGTCAGCGTGGCGCTGCTGACCTCGCCCGTGGCGCCCAGGCCCATCAGCAGGGTCACCTTCGCCGAGTAGAACCGGGGAGCCGTCGCCGGCTGGGCCCCGTTGTTGATGTAGGACCCCTCGCCGTTGATGGTCAGGCTGGCGATCGGGTCCGCGGCGGTCTGGTCGGCCGGGATGTAGGCCTCGATGTTCCCGGTCACGCCGTCGCCCAGGATCACGCCCTTGTACCGACCGGACGGAAGGTTGTCGTCGCCGGCCAGCGCCGTGGGGGCCTGGTCGCAACCGGTGCACTTGTAGCCGTTCCCGGTCGTTTCCTTGCTGTCCTCGGACGGGCACGCCGAAGCGAACAGCACCAGCGTCAGCAGCAGACCCATTGATTGACGATACACGGGACCTCCCCTTCAACTTGAGCGACACACAACCGGTGATTGGCCGATTTTCCGGGGGGGGATGATTGCACGGGGCGGGGATTTGTCCAAACCGATGTTCAGCCGAATCCCCGGAACGGTCCCGGGTACTGCAGCTTCATCGACGTGATCCGGGCGGCGAACCCGGCCGCATCGCCGACCCCCAGCCGCGAGCGCCCGACCAGGTAGGCGGCCGAACAGGTGTCCCCCCGACCCGTCCGGCCGGCCAGGGAGTAGGTCCCGAAGGGTTCCTCGTGGAACGTGCCGCCGTCGTAGACGCAGACACCCTCGCCGTGGGTCAGCACGATTTCCCGTGCGCCCAGGGCGTGCAGAGCCTGGGCCGCCGGCTGGATTTCGCGAGTGCCGGTGAGGATTTCGGCCTCGCTGATGTCCGCCTTGAACACGTCGAAGAGGGGCATCCACCGGGCCTTGTCGGCCCAGTCCCGCAGGACCAGCCGGCCGTCGCCGTCGGCCGTCCGCAGGAACCCCTGGGCGTCGCCCCCCAGCAGCGACACGCGGGCCCGCAACGCCGGCAGCAGGTCCACCGGGAACTCGCCGTGCCACAGCGGGTTCACGTGGACGGCATCGGCCTGGATCGTGTCCACGTCCCGGGCTTCGAAGGCGCCGCCCCGGGCCAGCAGCCGCGAACGCCGGTGGTCCGGGTCGCTGTCCGGGTACAGGTTCTCGATGGAGGTCGTGGCCGCGGAGGGCCGGACGCGCACCTCGACCCCGGCCGCGACCAGGGCGCCGGTCATCGGCTCGACATCCGCCTCGGTGCAGCGCGTCAGGACCGTGGGCCGCGCCCCCAGTCCCTTCGCCGTCATGCCGTTGTGGAAGACGCCCCCCCCGAACATGGGATGGGAGACGCCGTCGATGATGTTGACGTCCCGGCACAGGTGACCGATGAACGTGATCTTCATGGGTTCGTTTCCTGCTCACGCGCGCCGCGGATCCACCTCGGACAGCCGCACCGGGCGGTTCTCCTTCCAGGACCGCTTCGCCGCCAGCCCCAGCAGCAGGGCCTGCCGCCCGTCCTCGCCGCCGACCGGGGGCGTCGTGCCCGTGGACACCGCGTTCGCGAAGGCCCGGATCTCGGCCTCGAAGGACGGAACGTAGCGTTCCATGAAGAAGTTCAGCGGCAGGGACTCCTCGATATGCTCCGCGCCGGACACGACCACGGTGTCGGGGCCGTGGTTGCGGTTGGCCGCCATGCCCTTGGAGCCCAGCACCTCGACCCGCTGGTCGTAGCCGAAGACCGCCTTGCGGCTGTTGTCGATGGTGCCCAGCGCCCCGTTTTCGAACCGCAGGGTGATGAGGGCCGTGTCCACGTCGCCCGCCGCGCCGATCGCCGGGTCCACCAGCACCGCCGCCGCGACGTAGATCTCCTCGACCTCGCAGCCCATCAGGTAGCGGGCCATGTCGAAGTCGTGGATCGTCATGTCCAGGAACATGCCTCCCGACACGGCCGCATAGGCGGGCGACGGCGGATTCGGGTCCCGGCTGGCGATGCGCAGCAGGTGCGGCGCGCCCAGGGTCCCCGCGGCCAGCAGGTCGCGGATCCGCTTGAAATCCGGGTCGAAGCGCCGGTTGAAGCCCACCTGGAAGGTGACGCCGGCCGCAGCGACCGCCGCCAGGGCCCGATCGACCTTTTCCAGGGACAGGTCCACGGGCTTTTCGCAGAAGATGTGCTTTCCGGCGGCGGCGGCCTCGATCACGATGTCCGCGTGGGTGTCGGTGCTGCTGCACACCAGCACCGCGTCGATGGCCGGGTCCGCCAGGATTTCCCGGTAGTCCGCCGTCGCCTTCGGGATGCCCAGTTCGGCCGCCAGGCGAGAAGCCGCAGCCACCACCGGGTCCGCCACCGCCAGCACTTCGAACCCCGGGATCCGGGACATGGTCCGGGCGTGCACCACGCCGATCCGCCCCGCCCCGATCACGCCGACCCGGAACCTGTTCGTCACGTCCATTTGGATGCTCCTCACTGTGCGGCCTACAGGCCGATCCGCGCCAGGTACTCCCGGTTCCGCCGTGCGCTTTCCAGCGGCGTGCCCATGCCCGGCAGCACGTCCTGCTCGACCACGATCCAGCCGTCGAACCCGCGCTGCTGCAGGGTCTTGAGGATCGCCGGGAAGTCCACCCGGCCCTTGCCCAGTTCGCAGAACACACCCTTCCCCACGGACGTGAAGTAGTCCCAGCCTTCCGCCCGCGACTGCGCGGCCACGGTCGGATCGCAGTCCTTGAAGTGGATGTGCCGGATCCGGTCGCCGTGGCGCACCAGGGCCTCCAGCGGATCGCCGCCGCCGAACGCGTAGTGGCCCATGTCCAGGCACAGGCCCACGAGGTCCGGGTCGGTCCGGTCCAGGAACGTGGCCACCTCGGCGGGCGTTTCGACGAACCCGGCGCAGTGGTGGTGGAACACGGTCCGCAGGCCGGTTTCCTTGCGCACGGCCGCCGCGACCCGGTTCGCCCCGGCCCCGAACACGGTCCATTCGGCGTCGGTCAGGCCCTGGGCGGGCACGATGCGTCCGGCGTTGGCGGTCCGCTCCGGGACCTTGCCGTTGTCGTCGGCCAGCACGATGAAGGGCGTTTCGGCCACGGCGGCCAGCAGGCGCGCCACCTTCACGGCCGCTTCCGCGCCCGCCTCGTGCGTGGTCGGATCCCGCAGCGCGACCGGCACGAACGCCCCGACCATCCCCAGGCCGTGGCGGTCCAGCATCGTCTTCAGCGCGGGCGGGTCCGTGGGCAGGAAGCCCCAGTCGCCCAGTTCGGTCCCGACGAATCCCGTGGCGGCCATTTCGGACAGCACCCGCTCGCCGCCGCTGGCCACACCCTCCAGATCGAATTCCAGCACACCCCAGGAACACGGCGCGTTCGCCACCCGGATCCGGCTCATGTTCGCTTCTCCACGAAGAAGTTTCGCTCCCTGCGCACCGCCTGCTCGTACCCGGCCCGGACCTGCCGGACCGGGTCCATCGTCGACACCTCGGCGACCGCGACGTCCCACCAGGAGTCGTACCCGCCGACGTGCTTGTCCCGATCGCACTCGACCACGATGACCGTCGTGCCGTCCCGGCCGCGCGCCGCGACGATCGCGTCACG
>CAINDP010000038.1 GCA_903847405.1 uncultured Myxococcales bacterium
CAGCGGCTGCAAGGTCTGCCAGGACGTGTGCCCCTACGGTGCGCTGTCGTTCCACGCCGACACGCGCGTCGCCGAGGTCAACGGCAGCGTCTGCAAGGGCTGCGGCACCTGCGTCGCCACGTGTCCCTCGGGCGCCATCGTCGGCAGGCACTTCAACGATGGGCAGATCCTGGCGCAGATCGACGCGGCGTTCTTGTGGTAGCCCCCGCGGGCACCCAGGAGGCAACCATGTCCCATGAATTCGAACCCCGGATCGTGGTCCTGTGCTGCAACTGGTGTACCTATGCGGGCGCCGACCTGGCGGGCACCAGCCGCATGAAGTATGCGCATAATGTCCGCCTGGTCCGCGTCATGTGCAGCGGGCGCGTGGATCCGGCGTTCGTGCTGCGGGCCTTCCAGGACGGCGCGGACGGCGTCCTGATCGCGGGGTGCCACCCGGGCGACTGCCACTACATCAACGGCAACCTCAAGACGCTGCGGCGATACCCGGCCCTGGAAACCATGGTCGCGCAGTTCGGGATCGAGCCGGACCGCATGCGCCTGGAGTGGATTTCCGCCGCCGAGGGCGACGTGTTCGTGCGCGTCGTGAACGAAATGACCGAGCAGGTGCGCGCCCTGGGCCCCCTGGACTGGAAGCGGCGCGCGGCGGTGGTCGATCGGAACGAATCCCATACCGCGGGGTGACGACATGGGCGAGGAAAGGAAGGCCCCCAAAAAGCTTCAACTGGCCATGTACTGGGCCGCGTCGTGCGGCGGGTGCGACATGGCGGTGCTGGACGTGAACGAAAAGATCCTGGACATCGCCGCCGTGGCGGACATCCGATTGTGGCCCATCGCGATGGACTACAAGTACAAGGACATCGACACCTGGGCGGACGGGGAAATCGACGTCTGCCTGTTCAACGGCGCCGTCCGGAACAACGAACAACTGCACCTGGCGCGCCTGCTGCGCCGGAAGTCGAAGGTGATGGTGGCCTTCGGTTCGTGCGCCTCGTTCGGCGGCATCCCGGGCCTGGCGAACCTGCACTGCAAGCGGACGATCTTCGAAGCCGTCTACGGCTATACGGCGTCCACCGTGAACCCGGAAGGCACCACGCCCCAGACCCACACGCACGTGCCCGAAGGCGACCTGCACATCCCCGAGTTCTTTGACGACGTGTACTCGCTGGCCCAGGTGATCCCCGTCGAGTACTACGTGCCCGGCTGCCAGCCCACGCCCGACTCGGTCATGACGGCCGTCAACGCCATCGTGTCGGGGAACCTGCCGCCGGTCGGGTCCACGATCGGGATCGGCAAGTCGGTGTGCGACGAGTGCAAGCGCACCAAGTCCGACAAACCGAAAATCGCCGCGTTCCACCGGCCCCAGGAGATCCTGACCGACCCCGACAAATGCCTGCTGGAGCAGGGCCTGACCTGCATGGGATCGGCGACGCGCGGGGGGTGCGGATCGCTGTGCCCGTCGGTGAACATGCCGTGCCGCGGCTGCTACGGGCCCCTGCCGAACAGCCTGGACGTGGGGGCCGACGCGCTGTCCGCCATGACCTCCATCGTCGATGCGGCGGAGGAAGGGGACGCCCGGACGAAGGTCGGCAAACTGGCCGATCCCCTGGGCACGTTCTACCGGTTCACGCTGCCGGTTTCGATGCTGCGACGGGTGCCGAAATCGATGGGCGGGTGAGTCCCCGGGGCTTGCGGAGGCGGTGACGCACAAAGGAGAACACCATGCAGACGATCACGGTCGACCCGATCACCCGCCTGGAAGGCCACGGGAAGTTCGACATCTTCCTGAACGACGCCGGCGAGGTGGAAAACGTGTACTTCCAGGTCCCCGAACTGCGCGGCATCGAAAAGTTCTGCGAGGGCCGCCCGGTCGAGGAACTGCCCCGCATCACCCAGCGGGCGTGCGGCGTGTGCCCCGGGCCGCACCACATGGCCGCCAGCAAGGCCTGCGACGGCGTGTACGGGGTGGAACCGCCGCCGGCCGGGAAGAAACTGCGGGAACTGTTCCTGAACGCGCACTTCGTCCACAGCCACATCGCGCACTTCTATGCGCTGGCGGCGCCGGACTTCGTGGTGGGACCCCAGGCGGACCCGACCACGCGGCACGTCCTGGGCGTGGTCGCGAAGGTGGGCCTGGAAATCGGCAGCCAGGTCATCGGGTCCCGGTCCAAGGCCCAGCGCATCCAGGCGATCCTGGGCGGCAAGGCGACGCACGCGGTCTGCGGCCTGCCCGGCGGCATGAGCAAGGCGCTGACCAACCCGGACGAGGTCGCCGAGATCCGGCGGCACTGCGAGGACCTGGTCGAGTTCGGGAAGTTCACGCTGAAACTGTTCGACGACGTGGTGCTGGGCAACAGCGCCTACGTGGACCTGATCGTCAACGGGCCCTACACGATGAAGACCTACTACATGGGCATGGTGGACGCCAAGGGCCGCGTGAACTTCTACGACGGCACGCTGCGGGTCATCGACGAGGATGGCAAGGAATTCGCAACGTTCGACCCCACGAAGTACCTGGACCACATCGCCGAGCACGTGGAGCCCTGGTCGTACCTGAAGTTCCCCTACCTGAAGGCGATCGGCTGGAAGGGACTGCGGACGGGGAAGGACTCGGGCGTGTACCGCGTGGCCCCCCTGGCGCGCCTGAACGTGGCGACCGGGATGTCCACGCCCGTGGCCCAGGAGGCCTTCGAAAAGTTCTTCGCGGTGCTGGGCAAGGGGCCGGTCCACGCGACGCTGGCGAACCACTGGGCCCGGGTGATCGAACTGATGTACGCGGCCGAGCGCAGCCTGGAGTTGATCCAGGACCCGGAAACCGCGTCGCCGGACGTCCGCACGATCCCGACCGGCATCGTGGGCGAGGGCGTGGGCGTCGTCGAGGCGCCCCGCGGCACGCTGTTCCACCACTACGCCACCGACGGCGACGGCATGGTCACGCGGTGCAACATGCTGGTGGCCACCGGGAACAACAACGCCGCCATCTGCATGTCCATCCGCGACGCCGCGAAGGGTCTGATCAAGCCCGGCGTCGAGGTCACCGAGGGCATCCTGAACATGGTCGAAATGGCCTTCCGGGCCTACGATCCCTGCTTCGGGTGCGCGACGCACTCGCTGCCCGGCCAGATGCCCATGGAGGTCCGCGTGCACGACGCCCGCGGGACGATCGTGCGCACGGTCACCCGGTGACGGTGCCCTGCGAACCGACCTTGGCGAGGTGGCATGATGGGTCGACGCACCCTGGTCGTTGGTGTCGGCAGCGCCATCCGGGGCGACGACGGCGTGGGACCGGCGGTGGCCGAGTCCGTCGCCCGCATCGGGGGCCGCGGCTTCGAGTGGATGCCGTTCGACGGCAGCGCGCTGGACCTGCTGGGTGCCTTTGCGGGACCGCCGCGCTATGATTGCAGCGTCGTCATCGACTGCATGGCGGACGGACGCCTGGAGGAAGGCGAGGTGGCACGAATCCTCCCCCCGGACGGAAACAGCCCGGTCGGCGGGTGGCTTTCGTCGCACCACGCGGGGATCCTGGAAACCCTGGCCATGGCGGACCGCCTGCGGCAGACGCTGCCCCGGGACCTGCGCTTCTACGCGGTGGGCGTGAAGGACTCGACGGCCTTCCGCGAGGGACTGTCGCCGACGTTGAAGGCCCGGCTGGGAGAGATCGCGACCCTGATCGCGACGGACCTGGGCGTGGCCCTGGAGGGAGGGAATCCGTGAGGCGCCCGGACCCCGACGACCCGTCCATCGAAGGGGTGACGGCGCCCGAAAACCGCCTGATCAACCACTTCTTCCACGACTTCAAGGGCGGGCTGTCCACGGTGATCATGAGCATGGACGCCCTGCGGGACGGCATCGCGGGGCCCGTGACCGAGGGGCAGGATCGCTGGCTGGACAAGACCGAACGCAACTGCCAGAACCTGGTGTCCCTGATCGACGATTTCCGGGACCTGACGCGCATGGAGGACGGCTCGTACGCGCACGAGGTCGAGCCGGTGGACCCGACCGCGGTGTTCGAGCGCCTGTCCACCCGCGTGGCCGAGGAGGCTGCCCGACGGCGCATCCGGACCACCTTCGACCTTCCCGACGGCCTTCCCGGACCCCGGGCCGCGAGCCCCCTGGTCCCGCGCCTGCTGGACCGGCTGTACGCGGTGCTGGTGGACTGCACGCGCACCGCGGGCGTGCTGACGACCACGGTCCACATCCAGGGGACCGGCGAACGGCCCGAACTGGTGATGACCATCGAATCCGAGGGCGTCGAGTGCGACGCGACGACGCTGGAAAGCGTGTTCGACAAGTTCGCCCAGGCCGGGGCTGGACTGCAACTGGGCCGGGGATACACGATGCTGTTCTGCCGGGCGGCGGCCCGGACGATCGGGGGGGACCTGCGGCTGTCCCCCTGGCCGGGACACGGAACCCGGGTGGACCTTCGGCTGCCGTTGGCGGCGCAGTGACCCACAGGAGGAGATCATGGAAGGCAAGGCCCGGATTTTCATGGTGGACGACGACACCGACCTCGTGGACATCGTCCGGTCGGTCCTGGAGGCCGCAGGGTACGAGTTCATGTCGGCCAGCAGCGCCACGGAGGCCCTGGACATCGTCAACAGCGTCGCCCCCGACCTGATCATCCTGGACGTGATGATGGAGGACCTCGTCGCGGGCTTCCGGGTGGTGAACAACCTCCGGAACTTCGAGGCGTTCCCCCAGAACAAGAAGTACGAGGGCGTCCCGATCCTGATGATGACCTCCATCCAGCAGCAGACGCGGATGAAGTTCAGCCAGGACGCCGGGAGCCGCCTGCTGCCCATCGACGCGTTCCTGGAAAAGCCGGTCAAGCCGCGCATCCTGCTGGAAAAGATCGCGGAGCTCCTGCGCCGGTAGCGGGAGGCGCCCGTGCAGACGGTGCCCGACATCGACCGGGGGGGACGCCGGCGGCCGTGGCTGAGCATCCGCTGGACCATCTTCGGCGCCTTCGCGCTGATGGTCCTGGCGGGCGGCTCGGTTTCGGTGGTGCTGGGATACACCCTGACCTCCGATGCGGTGATCGGCGAGGCGCAGCGCCGTGTCGAGCAGGACCTGCATTCGGCCTGGGCCCTGTATGACCACCAGGTGGAAAACGTCCGGCACACCGCGCGGTTCGTGTCGATCCTGCGCCGCACCCGGGACGTCCTGGCGCGCGACGCGAACGGCGCCGAGGTCGAGGATCTGCGCAGGCGCCTGGAGGTCATCCGGCAGGGCAGCGGGCTGGACTGGCTGACGCTGGTCGGGCCCGACGGCCGCGTGGCGATGCGGACGCGGCCGCCCTACACGGCAGGCGACATCCTGTGGATGGATCCGGTGCGCCGGGACGCGGTCCTGACCGGGTCCGCGGCGGGCACGGTGCGGCTGCCGGCCCAGGCCGTTGCCGTCGAGGGCGACGACCTGGCAGGACAGGCGGCGATCGACGTCCGGCCCACGCCCATGTCCTCGTCGACGGTCGAACGCCGGCTGGTCGACGGGCTGGTCATCGAGGCCGCCGAGGCGGTGCTGGACGACGCCGGGCGGCCGGTGGGCCACGTGGTGGGCGGCATCCTGCTGAACCGGGACCGGGCGATCCCCGACGCGATCCGCGACACGGTCTTCCGCAACGAGTTCCACGAAGGCCGCCCGCTGGGAACGGCCACGATCTTCCTGGACGACGTGCGGATCGCCACCAACGTGCTGGACGAGGACGGCACGCGCGCCATCGGGACCCGGGTGTCGAGGGCCGTCGAGGAGGTTGTCCTGGACCAGGGCCAGCCCTACCGGGACCGGGCGTTCGTGGTCAACGACTGGTACCTCACCGCCTACGATCCGCTGCGCGACCCGGACCGCAACGTCGTGGGCATCCTGTACGTGGGCATCCTGGAGGCGAAGTTCCTGGGCTACCGGACGCGCCTGATCCAGTCCTTCGTCGCACTGACGGCGGCCGGCATGGTCCTGGCGCTGCTGTTCGCCCTGGCGATGGCGTGGTGGCTGTCGCGCCCGTTGAAGCGGCTGATCGACGCGGCGCGGCGCATGGCGGCCCTGGACCTGGACACGCGCGTCGAAACGCACGGCGGGGTCTTCCGGGACCTGCACACGCTGAACCACGCGTTCAACCAGATGGCCGACAACCTGGACCGCGAAAGCGAGGCGCTGGTGCGGGCCAACACGGCGCTGCAGGCGTCCAACGGGGACCTGAAGCAGTTGAACCAGAACTACATGGACATGCTGGAGTTCGTCACGCACGAACTGAAGTCGCCGCTGGCCTCGTGCCTGTTCGGGGTGGGGTCCCTGAAGGAGGGCCTGATCGGGGTGCCGAACGCGGAGCAGTCCCGGGTGCTGGACGCGGTGGAGCGGAACCTCGAGTACCTCAACGAAATGATCATGAACTACCTGAACCTGTCGCGCATCGAAAAGAACCAGTTGCGGTTCGAGCCGCGGCTGCTGCCGTTCCGCAAGGAGGTCCTGGACCCGACGCTGGACCAGGTGTCGCGGCAGGTGTACGCGGCCGGGATGTTCGTCGCGGTGGACGTGCCCGAGGAGGTGCAGGTCCACGGCGACCGGGACCTGCTGCGGATCGTGCTGGACAACCTGCTGTCCAACGCCGTGAAGTACGGGCGGCAGAACAGCACCATCCGGGTATGGCACGAGGAGGCCGACGAGGGGATCCAGCGGTTCCGGATCCAGAACGAGGGAAAGGGGTTCAAACAGGAAGACGGGGACAAACTGTTCCGCAAGTTCAGCCGGCTGGACGTGGCCGAGTTGCGGGCCAAGCGGGGCACGGGCCTGGGCCTGTTCATCACGCGCCAGATCATCGAGCGGCACGGCGGGCGCATCTGGGCGGAATCGCGGGAAAACCAGTGGGCGCGGTTCAGTTTCGACCTGCCGGGCGGGACGGTCGGCGGGACGGTCGGCGAGGAGGGAGGGACGTCGTGAGCGCTCCACGCCAGGCACCGCCGGGACCCTTCCGGCAACTTCCCCTGGAGGAGGAACTGGCGCGACGGGGCGCGTGGCTGATCCGCCTGCGCTGGGTGGCCGCGGCAGCGCTGTTCACGGGCATGCTGATCGCCTGGCTGGGGGCGGACCTCCCGGTACCGTTCCTGGCGATCGGCGCCGTCGGCGTCGGCATGCTCGGGTACAACGTGCTGTTCCGGCTGATCCTGCGGAACCTGCGGTCCCGGGAGGTGTCCACCGTCGCCTGGGGCCGGTTCGCCAGCGCCCAGTTCCTGACGGACTGGGTGGCCCTGATCGTGCTGGTGCACCTGACGGGCGGCATCGCCAGCCCCCTGCTGTACTTCTTCGTGTTCCACGCCATCCTGGCCAGCATCCTGCTGCCGCCGCTGTCTGCCTATTCGCACGCTGCCTTCGGCGTCCTGCTGGTGGGCCTGCTGGCCGCCGTCGAGGGCACGGGCCTGCTGCCCCATCGCCCGATGACGGGCTTCGAGGACGTGGATCACGACGTCCGGCAGTTGGTGATCGTGCGCCTGGCGTTCTTCGCGACGACCATCCTGTTCGCCACGCACCTGGCGGGGTCCATCGCCCGGCGCCTGTGGGCCCGGACCGTCGAACTGCTGCGGATGAAGGACTCGGTGGAGGCCGCCTTCCACCGCACGCGGACCCTGTACGACATCGCCCGGGCCGTGAACTCGACGCTGGACCAGTCGCAGGTGCTGCAGACCATCGTGGCGCGGACCACGGTCGCGATGGACGGCAAGGCGTGCGCCATCCGGCTGCTGGACGACGACGGGACGCGGCTGCACCTCAGCGCGGCGTACGGGTTGAGCGACACGTACCTGCAGAAGGGCGACGTGGACCCGGCCAAGAGCCCCGTGGACCAGTCGGCGATGATGGGCTGGGCCGTCCAGGTCCCGGACATCACCGAGGCGACCGCCCTGCAGTACCCCGACGAAGCGCGGCGGGAGGGGATCCGGTCCGTCGTGGTGGCGCCCATGCTGCTGCGGGGGACCGCCATCGGCGTGCTGCGGCTGTACACGGCCCGGCGGCGCGAGTTCACCGACGAGGACATCGGGTTCCTGATGGCCATCGCGTCCCAGGGCGCCGTGGCGATCGAAAACGCCCGGGCCTACCGCCACCTGGAGGAACTGGAGGAGGCGAAGGCGAAGTTCGTGTTCCTGGTGCTGCACGAACTGAAGACGCCCGTGGCGTCGGTGCGGTCCAGCCTGAGCATCCTGGAGGAGGGGTTCCTGGACGAGGTGGACCCGCGCAAGAAGGCGCTGGTGGCCCGCATGGGACGGCGGATGGCGGGCCTGCAGGACCTGCTGCGGGACCTGATGGAACTGGGCAGCATGAAGGGCCGGCTGCCGGGCCGCGCGAAGGGGTCGGTGGACCTGGGCGCGGTCGTGCGGGGCGTGGCGGAGCGCCTGCAGTTCGAGGCCGAGCGCAAGCACATCACGATGGACATCGTGGTTCCCGAGGGGCCGGTGGTCCTGACCGGGGACGCCGACGATCTGGACAAGGTGGTCGGCAACCTGGTCGAAAACGCGGTGAAGTACACGCCCGACGGGGGCCAGGTCGCGGTGACGCTGGTGGCGGATCAGGACAGGGCGCGCCTGGTGTGCCGCGACACGGGCATCGGGATCGGTGAGGAGGCCCAGGCCCACGTGTTCGACGACTTCTTCCGGGCCAACAACGCCAAGCAGTTCGCCGAGGGCACGGGGCTGGGGCTGTCGCTGGTGAAACGGCTGGTGGACCTGTACCACGGCGACATCACGGTCGCCAGCACCGTGGGCCAGGGAACCACGTTCACGGTCGTGCTGCCGATGGAGTGACGGGCCGCCGACGGGGACCCTGCACTATTTCGCACATCCTTCCGGGACTCGACGGGGTCCACGACTCGAACCATGATAACGTTCCGCGTGTGCGCCCCCCCCGCCCCCGAACATGCCGGCGGGAAGGAATCCGGCACGGCGAAGCCTGTGGCGATAGCGGAGGTCAATCCGACCATGACGACGGCCCGACGATACCTCACCATGTGCGCTCCGATCCTCCTGCTGCTGGCCCTGGCGGCCGGCTGCGGCGGCGGTGGCGCCGGCGACGACCAGGACGCGGTCACGCAGCCCGACACCGTCGCGGTGGACGATGCCGCGACGGACACGGACGCCTTCGTGGACCGCGACGTGGGGCAGGACACCGATGTCCCCGCCAACCCCGATGTCGTCACCGATGCGCCGGTCGACACGGCCGCGGAGGACGAACTCGCAGCCGACCTCGCAGCCGACCTCGCCGACGACGACGCCGCCGACGACGCGGTCGCCGATCCGGGACACGACGCCGGGCCCTGTCCGGTGGGAGGCTGCTTCGCCGATGGGTCCTGCCTGCCGCCCGGAACCCTCAACCCCCTCAACCCCTGCGAGTGGTGCGAAATGAGGGCGCTGGGCGACGACTGGAAGGTCCTGGACCAGGAACCCTGCGGCGACGGCGTGTTCTGCAACGGCGCGGAAACCTGCAACGGCAACGTCTGCACCGGCGGGATGCCCCCGTGCGTCGCCGACGTGCAGACCTGCCAGGAGTCCGAAGCGCGCTGCTGCACCCCCGGAACGAGCGCCGGCACGGCCTGCAACGCGGACGGCAACGTCCAGATGGCCGATGACTGCGGCAACCTGCTGCCTGACTTCATCTGGTTCTGCGCGCCGGGCCGCGCCCATCCCGCATGCCGGATCGGCCAGTGCAACTGCGCCGACGGCTGGACGGGCCAGGCGTGCGACCGGTGCGTCCGGTACGTCCGCGCCACGGGCGGCAGCGACGCGAACGCGGGCGACACCTGGGCCACGGCCTTCGCCACGGTGCAGGCCGCCATCGAGGCCGCGGTGGCGAACACCTGCGAGGTGTGGGTGGCCGCCGGGACCTACCGGACCGGGACGGACACCGATCGGAGCCGGAGTTTCCAGATGCGGGCCGGCATCGACCTGTACGGCGGTTTCGAGGGCGTCGAATGGGGCAGCGTCTTCCGCAACATCGACGCGAACCCCACGATCCTGTCCGGCGACATCGGTGTCGCGGACGACGCGTCGGACAACGCCTTCCACGTAGTGTGGGGCGCCGACGCCACGCTGGACGGCTTCACGATCACCGGCGGCAACGCGGACGGGGCGATGATGGACCACTCCAGCGCCGGCGGCGGAATGATCAACAACGGCGCGGCGCCGATCGTCCGGCACTGCACCTTCACCGGGAACTGGGGGCGCAAGGGCGGCGCGATATTCGACTCGGGCTACCTGACCCTGGCCAGCAGCCTCGTCGTGGACAACTCCGGCCAGTACGGTCAGGGCATGTACAGCGCGGGCCGGACGCTGGTCGTCAACACCGTATTCAACCGCAATTCCGGGGACGGGATGCTGGTCACGGAAACCGCGACGATCGTGAACAGCACCTTCTACGGCAACGCAGGGGCCGGGATCGCCCTGAGCAACCCCCCCGGTCCGACCGTGCGCAACAGCATCCTGTGGGGCAACGGCAGCGGCATCCAGAACGGGATCGTCGGCGCCGACGCGCAGTTCAACCTGGTCCAGGGCGGCTACCCGGGGGACGGAAACATCGCCACCGACCCGCTGTTCTTCGATGTCCAGACGGACAACCTGAGCCTGGGTGCCGGGTCGCCCGCGATCGACTGGGGCCGGACGGACGCGCTGCCGCTGGACGGCGCCGACCTGGACGACGACGGCGACCGGACGGTGCCGCTGCCGGTGGACCGACTGGGCCAGACGCGCGTCGCCGGCAAGCGGGTGGACCTGGGCGCGTATGAAAGCCAGTACGTTTCCGATCCGGACCCGGTGTCCTGCCTGGCGATCCACGGCACGTCGCAGGACCGTGGCGACGGCGTGTACTGGATCGACTGGGACGGCGCGGACGGGGAGGCTGGGGTCCCGGTCTTCTGCGACATGACGAACGACGGCGGCGGCTGGACCCGGGTCGTCAACATCCGCGGCGATTCCCAGGCCCACGTGAACAGCAACGGCGCGGTGGGCGACGTCTCGGCCGCGACGGCCGCAGCAAAACTATCCGACGCGGCGATCACCGGGCTGAACACCGTCGGCCATTGGCGCTACAACTGCGGGGCCGGCATCAACGCCTTCGTCCGGAACGATGAAAACTCCTGGTCGTCGTTCGGCACCAACGATCGGACGTGGCGGTTCGACACCGAGCGGGACGGCACCGACAACTGCACCGCCAGCCGGGCGAACTTCGTCTTCTCGAGCCTTCCATGCGGCGTCACCGGCTATACCAACTACGGCTCGGAACCGGGGCCCTACACGGGCTGCTTCGTGGCGCCGATCGGCTGGAGCCAGGACGGCAACGTCTGGGCGCGGTGAGGCGGATGAACCCGTACCACGGCGACATCACGGTCACCGGCACCGTGGGCCAGGGAACCACGTTCACGGTCGTGCTGCCGATGGAGTGAGGGGCAGGCCCGAGGGGGACGCCCGGCGCCCACGATCACCCCCGAGTACCGGCGGCGGATGCGGGAGAAACCTGCGCGGTCGAATCTCCCCAGTGCCTCGAGGCGGGCTGTTCCCCGGATCGAGCAGTCCCCCTCCCACCGGGAAAGCCAGGAGTCGCCACAAGACACCCAGGTTTGCCCCGAGCATGAGCGCGTGCCGGCCTCGCATGGGCTCGCCTCCGCGCATCCTGCCCGGACTTGTCATCCAGGCGCATCGAAGCCATCCTCACAACCGGGTACGACACCCGCCGAGGTGAACCATGGATCCACAGGTGTTCCTGTCCCCCGAACGCGAGCGCGGGCTGCTGAACGTGGGCCACATCAGCTACCTGCTGCACACCGTCGTGGCGGTGGCGGCGGTGCTGCCCGGGACGCAGGCCAGCGTGCTGCTGCTGGTGGCGGCCTTCATCCTGGACCTGGTGAAGCGCGGCGAGGCGCGGGGGACGTGGCAGGAAACCCACTTTTCGTGGCGCATCCGCACCGTGATCTGGGCGGCGGCGCTGTACGCGCTGACGGCACCGCTGTGGCTGCTGCTCCTGGCGCCCGGCTGGGTGGCCTGGGGCCTGATCTCCATCTGGTTTCTGTACCGCGTCGTGCGCGGCTGGATGAACCTCAACAGCCGCATCGCCATGCCCACATGAGTCCCGGCGATGACTGGTTCCTTCAGGGATCCCGGAATCCCGCAGTTCACCCGAGGCCCCACCCCGTGATATACGACCGGTCGCCGTCCGGACGGCAGCCGGGGCGGCGCCACTCGAACTGCGGAGGCGACGATGAACCGGAACCTGGTGCTGCTGGCGATCCTTGCTTCGTCCTTCGGGGCGGCCTGCCCCCTGCTGAACCCGACCGACGACCCCGGCGACGCCACGACGCGGTCGGACACAGACGCCCAGGTGGACACGCCTGCCGTCAGCCCGTGCACCACGAACCGCGACTGCTACACCGTCAACGGCAACCAGCCGGTGTGCAACCCGGCGACGGGGGAGTGCATCCGCCCGGCCCTGCCGCTGATGATGCCCTGCGAGACCGAAAGCGACTGCCGGACCTACTACAACACCAGCCTGGTCTACTGCTCGTCGGCGAAGTTGTGCTCGATGCCCTGCCCGATGCAAGCCAACGAATCCTACGCCACCACCTGCGGCTACACCGGCGAACGCGCCTGCGGGTTCGACAGCATCTGCATGTGCACCTCGGAACAATACTGCAGGGAAGGCGAGATCTGCGGCACGGTCGCGAAGCGGTGCCTGCCCAGGTGCACGTCCCAGCTCGACTGCGACCCCATCGAGGGCACCACCTGCGACCCGGTCACGGGACAGTGCGTGAAGTAGCGCGGGCGCCGCGCCGGCCCCGACCACCGCAGCCGCTTCAGGGGTCCGCGATGTCGTTGCGCAGGAATACCGCGAAGATCAGGCGTGGCGGACGGGGGAATACGCGGTCCAGGTGGTAGCCGGCCAGCAGGCGCGGGTCGCCGCCGAGACCGGCCGAAAACGTCCCGCCGCACAGGGGCGCCAGGTCCGACGCGGCGAGGTCCTGGGCCCGGGCCAGGAGGTCGGGCGCCTGGTCCTCGGGGAGCTCGGCCTGCAGCGCGATGGCCTCGGGACGGCGTTCGAACACCAGGTCCCGGAGGTTGGCCTTGAAGCGCTCGCGGGCCTCGCCGCCGGCCTGCCGCTCGCCGGATTCCACCCCGCTGAGGCGCACGCCTTCCCGATCGCGCAGGTCCGCGACCTCCTTCGACACCAGGCCGACCAGGTCCAGGAAGCGCAGGTCCGGGGCGGCGTAGGGACACAGCCCCATGTCCTGGTAGGCGACCAGTGAACCGGCCGGGAGCCGCGACTGCAGGTATTCGCCCAGGGCGCGCTGGGAGGCGTCCATGCGGACCTGGTAGGGCGCCAGCGTCGGCGCCAGGGCCAGTTGGCCGGCGAGGCCCGCGCCGCTGCCCGCGATCCCGACCACCGCGATCAGCGCCGCCGCGACGATGCGCCCGGTCCGTCCGGTCGGCAGCAGCGAACTTGCCACCACGAAGGCGGCCGCGCCGGGCGCCGCCAGCAGGGGCCAGGCGCCGATCACCAGGCGGCCGTACCGCATTTCGTCGCCACCCACCCACCAGAGGTAGGCGAAGAACGACAACCCCAGCGCGACGAGGAGGGCCACGGCGCGCCGGCGCAGCACGCCGACCGCGAACACCCCGGCCAGCAGGAGCCCCGGCCCCGCGCCCAGCGACGCCGCGGTGAGGACGGCCTCGAAGCCCGGGTAGGAGGCGTGGCCGCCGCTGCTCTTGACCCGGTAGGTGTTGGGGACCAGGGAACCGAACCAGGCGTAGCGCCCTGCGTGGTAGAGGACCACGAGGGCCAGGGGGAGGGCCAGCGCACGGGCCGTCGCTGCGGCGGCGGCGGCCGGGCCGTCCCGTTCCAGACGCTGCAGGAAGGACAGCAGGACCACGAACCCCAGGACCACGTGGCCCTCCGGACGCAGCAGCACGGCGGCCAGGGCGATCCGGAACGACGCGGTGGGACGGCCGGCCAGGGCGCGTTCGACCGACCAGGCGACCAGGGCCGCGAAGGGCACGGGTTCCAGGCCGCTCATCGACCAGACGGCCACGGCGGGGTGGGTCGCCACGACGACGCCGGCGACCAGCGCCCAGGCCTCGGCCAGCGGCGTGCCCCGGGCCCCCAGCAGGCGCGCGATGGACGTGGTCGCGGCGGCCAGTGCCACGGCCGACCCGACACCGACGGCACGGGCGAAGGCCAGAACCACCGAGCCGTCCCCGGGGTCCAGGGGATGAATCGCGGCGGCCAGCATCACCCAAAGGAAATCGGTGTAGCCCTCGACCCGCTCGCCGGGGTTGAAGACCAGGCCCGCGCCATCGACCAGGTTCCGGGCGTACCGGAACGCGATGTAGGCGTCGTCCTTCACGTACCCGGCAAAGAGGAAGGCGCAGGGAACCGCCGCCAGGAGGGCGATGGCCCAGGTCCGGGCAAGCACGGCGCGGTCGGACGGGGCGGCAGGCACGGGGACCCTCCGGCACGGGGGGCGATGCTAGCATGGGGCGAAAATGGGGACAGCCTCCGATTTCCCACGCACCAACCCCGGACCGTCAGAACGCGGACTTGCGAAGCCAATGCGGGCTGACGGGGATTGCCTTCGACTTTCCGGGCGTCAGCGGTTTGCCGTTGGAACAGGGACTTACGGAAATCGGTGTCTGTCCCCAATTTGGGCGGCCCAGGCCTGGCCCAGGGCGATGCCGCCGTCGTTCATGGGGGCGGCCGACGGGGACAGGGGAACAAGGCCGGCGGCGGCGAGGCCCGCAGTAAGGTGGGCCAGCAGGAAGCGGTTCTGGAACGCACCGCCGGAGAGGGCGACGCGGGGCAGGCCGGCAGTTCGGGCGGCAGCGATCGTCGTGGACAGGAAGGCCGCGACGACGGTCGCCTGGAAACGGGCGCAGACCAGGGCCGGCGGGACGTGGTCCATGAGGTCGGCGGCGAGGGCCCGCACCAAGGGCCGCGGGTCGATTTCGGGAAGGCCGGCGGCGTCGAGGCCCAGGTCCCACGGGTACGGCTGGACGGCGGTGGCGTCCGGGGCACCCAGGGCGACGTGCTCCACCGCCATCGCGGCCTCGCCGTCGAAGGACGCGACGGGGCACAGGCCGCACAGGGCCGACACCGCGTCGAACAGGCGGCCCAGGCCCGATGACACCGGGAGGTCGCGACCGGTTCGGCACAGGCCCAGGACGGCGACGGCGCAGGCGGGGTCCACGCCGAACCGCGCGACGAAGGCCGGCACCCGGTCGTCGGCACCGGCCGCATGCAGCGCCGACACGGCCAGGCGCCAGGGCTCCAGCGTAGCCCGGTCCCCGCCCGGCAGGGGCATTGGACGCAGGTGCGCCAGTCGCGCGAACGACGCTCCGTCCACCCGCAGGACCTCGCCGCCCCAGATCGTGCCGTCCGTCCCGTATCCCGTGCCGTCCAGGACCAGGCCGATCGCGGGGCCCGTGACGCCGTGCTCGACCAGGCAGGCCAGGGCGTGGGCGTGGTGGTGCTGGACCGCGACCAGGCGGGCGTCGGGGTTGAGGCGGTCCCGCAGGCGGATGGCCAGTCGCGTGGAGGCATAGTCCGGGTGCATGTCGTGGGCGACGACGGCGGGCCGGACGCCCAGCAGGCCGCACAGGTGCAGCGCGGCTTCCTCGAACCATCCGGCGGTCGCGACGTTGCCCAGGTCCCCCACGTGGGGTCCCAGGAAAGCCTGCGGCCCCCGGGTGACGCAGAAGGCGTTCTTGAGGTCGGCTCCCACGGCCAGGACCGAGGCGCCGCCGGACGGCAGGGCGATGGGCAGGGGCACGTGCCCGCGGCTGCGGCGGACCAGGCGGGGCGCACCCGCGACGTGCATCGCCACGGAATCGTCGCAGCGCGTCACGATGTCCCGATCGTGGACCAGGAACGCGGTTGCGATGCCCGCCAGGCGACGCAGCGCCTCGTCGTTTCCTGACGCGATGGGTTCGTCGTGGGGATTCGCGGACGTCATGACGAGGGCGGTGAACGGACCCTCGGCCAGCAGCAGGTGGTGCAAAGGCGCATAGGGCAGCATGGCGCCCACGAAGGCGTTTCGGGGCGCGACGCCGGGCGCCAGTCCAGATCCTTCGGCCTTGCGGACCAGCACGACGGGCCGGGCCGGGGACGCCAGCAGTGCGGCCTCGTCCGGGTCCACGCGGGCGTAGGTCCGGATGGTTTCGATGTCCGGGCTCATCACGGCGAAGGGCTTGCCGTCGCGCTCCTTGGCGCGGCGCAGGCGGTCCACGGCAGCCGCGTCGCGGGCGTCGCAGGCCAGGTGGAACCCGCCCAGGCCCTTCACCGCCAGGATCGCCCCCGACCGCAGGCGCCGGGCGGCCTCGGCCAGCGGATCGGCGGCCCCCGCATCGCGACCGTCGGCCTCCAGCAACGACAGCCGCGGGCCGCACACGGGGCAGGCGTTCGGCTCGGCGTGGAAGCGACGCGACGCCGGATCGGTGTACTCCGCCAGGCACGCCGGGCACTGGACGAACGACGCCATCGTGGTCGTCGCCCGGTCGTAGGGCATGCTGCGGATCAAGGTATAGCGGGGCCCGCAGTCCGTGCAGTTGATGAACGGATAGCGATACCGCCGGTCGCCGGGCGCGCGCAGTTCGGCCAGGCACGCCGCGCAGGTCGCCACGTCGGCGGGCACGAGGGTCGTGGAGGTGGAACCGCGGGACGCCGTGATGGCAAACCCGCTCAGGCCCGCCGGAGGCAGCCAGGCCGGATCCACCGATTCCACGTGGGCCATGACCGGTGCGGAGGTCCAAAGCGCTTCGACCAGCGACTCGATGTCGTGCCGCGGGCCCTCGGCCTCGATGACGACGCCCTCGGGTTCGTTGCGGACGCTGCCGGAAAGGCCCAGGACCGTCGCGGCCCGGTACACGAACGGACGGAATCCCACGCCCTGCACGATGCCCCGGACCAGCAGGCGACAGCGGGCGCGCGTGTCGGCGTTCATCCGGCCCCCGGTTTCAACAAATCCGCGGCAACGGCTCGGAGGTCGGGGTGTCGTACAGACGCCGCCCACCGTACCGCGTCGCCAACGCCACCGGACCGGCCTCCCGGGGCACGATCCGCCCGGCCACCGCAGCCCCCCGGCCCTCGGGCAGGACCGCGAAGGCGGCGACCGCAGCATCGCCCTGCCCCCCGGGAACCACCGCCACCACGCGCCCCTCGCACGCCAGGAACAGGGGGTCCAGGCCCAGCAGGTCGCACACGGCCCGGACCTCGTCGCGCACCGGCACGTCGGCCTCGCGCAGTTCGACGGTCACGCCGGCCTCCTTCGCGAACTCGGCCAGCACCGTCGCCAGGCCGCCCCGGGTGGGATCCCGCAGGAACCGCGGCCGGATCCCGGCCCCGTACAGGGCGTCCACCAGGGGCAGGACGGGCCCGCAGTCGCTGGTCAGCGCACCCGGATCCAGGCCATTCCGCAGGGCCGCGATGATCGCGCCATGGTCGCCCACGGGTCCGCTGACGACCACCTCGTCCCCCAGGCAGACCGTGGACGGCCCCGTGGGAGGCTCGGACCGCAGGCGCCCGACGCCGGCCGTCACGATGTACAGCCCGTCGCCGTGCCCCCGCTCGACGACCTTCGTGTCGCCCGTCACCACCTCCACGTCGCAGCGCAAGGCCGCAGCCCCCATCGACGCGGCGACGCGACGCAGTTCCGCGATCGACAGGCCTTCCTCCAGCACGAACGCGGCGGAAAGGGCCAGGGGCACGGCCCCCCCCACCGCCAGGTCGTTCACGGTCCCGTAGATCGCCAGGCACCCGATGTCGCCCCCGGGAAACTCCCGCGGACTGACCACGAAACCGTCGGTGGTCATGGCCAGGCGGCCCTCGACCCGGGGCAGCCAGGCGGCGTCGCCCAGCACGTCCAGGCTGGGGTTCGAAAGGTGCGGCAGGAAGACCTGGCGGATCAGGTCGTTCGTCAGGCGGCCGCCGCTGCCGTGGCCCAGTGTGATGACTTCCGAATCCCCGTCCCGACTCATGGGCCTGTCTTCCTCCCGCACGCGCGCTGCGACCGCCCTACAGGCGCCGATGCCGGTACCGCGCGGCGCAGGTACCCTCGAACGCCACCATGCACGGACCCACCGGAACGTCCGGCGTGCACCCCGAACCGAACAGCGGGCACGCTTCGGGCTCCAGCCGCCCCAGCAGCACGTCCCCGCACCGGCACCCCGGCGTCGTGTCGGGAACCTCCGGGTCCGGGACCAGGCCGAACCGCGCCGCCGCGTCACGCCCGGCGAACGCAGCCCGCAGGCCCAGGCCCGACGCCGGGATCGTCCCGATGCCCCGCCAGGCCGCATCGCGCGCCTCGAACACCTGCGCGATGGCCGCGATGGCCGCCGGGTTGCCCCCGTCCCGCACCGCGCGCGGATAGTCGTTGCCCACGCGCGGCCGGCCGTCGGCCACCTGTTCGACCAGGTCCTTCAGCGCCAGCAGCAGGTCCACCGGCTCGAACCCGCCCACCGCCATCGCGATCGGACGCCGCGACGCCAGGTCCCGGTAGGCCGAAAGGCCGGTCACCGTGATCACGTGCCCCGGCAGCAGGAAGCCCTCGGGCGCGACACCCGGCAGCCCCAGCAGGGCGTCCAGGGCCGGCGGCACCAGGCGATGGCTGCACAACACCGAAAAGTTCGCCGGCGGATCGGCCTGCAGGGCGGCCGCCGTGGTGCAGGCCGTCGTTTCGAACCCCACCGCGAAGAACACGACCTCCCGCGCCGGCAGCGCCCGGGCCAGGGCCACGGCGTCGGATGCGCCGTACACGATCCGCACGTCCGCCCCGCGGGCCCGGACGGCGGCCAGGCTGGTGCGCGCCGGCACCCGCACCACGTCGCCGAACGTCGCCAGCACCACCCGGGGGTCCATCGCCAGTCGGGCCGCCAGGTCCAGATCCGACGCGGGGCACACGCACACGGGACAGCCCGGTCCCGCCACCAGCCCCAGCCACGCCGGCAGCAGATCCCGCAGGCCGAACTGGCACAGCGCGTTTTCGTGCGTGCCGCAGACGTGCATCAGGCGCACCGGCCGTCCCGGGTCCAGGCGGGCGATGGCCTCCGCCAGGGCATGGACGCGGCCGACGTCACGGAAGACGGCGAGATCGTCGCGCACGGCACCTCCGCATCAGGGCGGACCCCCTTCCAGCGCCACCGCCACCATCGCCATCACTTCGGCGGCCTCGGCCGCGTCCAGGACCTGGATGGCGAACCCCGCGTGCACGATCAGCCAGTCCCCGATCGTCGCTCCCGGCACCAGGTCCAGACGGACGGTGCGTCCCACGCCCTGGACCTCGGCCCGTCCCTCGACCCCGTCGATCGTCGTCAGCCGCATGGGCACCGCCAGGCACACGGGTCACCTCCCGTCCCGGACCTGGCGCCGCCGCTGCAGCAGCCAGCGCGTCCAGGCGTCCAGCCCCTCGCCGGTCGTGGACGACAACCGCAGCACGGCCAGCCCCGGGTTCAACGCCCGCGCGTCGGCCACCGCGGCGTCCGGATCGAAATCGACATAGGGCAGCAGGTCCACCTTGCCCAGGATCATCAGGCGCGACTCGTGGAACATCAGGGGGTACTTGGCGGGCTTGTCGGCCCCTTCGGTCACCGACAGGATCATCGCCTTGTCGGTTTCCCCCAGGTCGAACTCGGCCGGGCACACCAGGTTGCCGACGTTTTCGACGATCAGCACGTCGAAGTCCGCCGGATCCATCACGTCCAGCGCCGCCGTCAGCATGCGCGCGTCCAGGTGGCACCCGCCGCCGGTGTTGACCTGGTGCACGGGCACGCCGTGACGACCGATGCGATCCGCGTCCCGCCGCGTCTGGATGTCACCCACGATGACGCCCAGGCGCACCTTCCCGCGCAGGGCCTCGGCCGTCCGCTCCAGCAGCGTGGTCTTGCCTGCCCCCGGGCCGCTCATCAGGTTCAGGACATAGGTGCCGGCCGCCTGGAACCGGGCCCGGTTCGCCGCCGCCGCAGCATCGTTGTCCGACAGCACGTCGCGCTGGATCGCCACTTCCGTCATGCGACTTCCTCCACCTGCGCGGGTTCGTCCAGGTCCAGCGTGGTCAGCCGCAGTTCCCGGCCCTGCAGCACGTCGCCGCCGATCGCCCCGCATCCCGGGCAGGGTTCCACCGGGCCGGCGCGCGGCCCTTCGTCCCCGCACCCCCGGCACCGCAGCACCAGGGGCAGGCGCGCTATTTCCAGGCGACACCCCTCGGCACACGTGTCGCGGCAGGCCACCTCGAAGGCGAAGGCCAGCGTTTCCGGGTCCACGCAGGTCAGGGCGCCCAGGTCCAGCCGGGCGATCCGGACGAACCCGCCCCCGTGGCGTCCGGCCGTTTCGACCAGGGCGTCGACGATGCGCTGGGCGACCGCCACCTCGTGCATGGGGCGTCCCTCCCGGGCCGTTCCTCGACAATATCGTTGCTCTTCGGCCATGTTGGGCGCGACCGGGGGCTGTGTCAATACCGTGCGGATCGCGCCCGACGCCGATTCCGGTCCTCGCATGGATCGTCCCGAGGCGGCTTCGGCTCCGGCGAGAGTTTCCCATGGAAACCCATCGCCTACGCCTACGCGCTCGGGAGGAGTAGAATGCGCGCGTCCGGCGTCCCTTCTCGCGGAGGCTCCCATGCGTCATTCCCCGGCCCTGTTACTGATCGCCCTGACCGTCCTCGTCGCCACGACGGCCCTCCCGGCCGCCGCCGCGCCCGTCCTCCCGGCGACCGCCCTGAACGGGGACCTCGCCACCCGGATGGCCCGCCACGGCCGCCAGTTCTGGACATTCAACGCCCGGCCCTTCGGCCTGTCGCTGGACGTGTATGCGAAGGACGCCGCGGCCCGCACGGACATCGAAACCTTCCTGAAGCAGGACGCGGTCCCGGATTTCCAGACCTTCAGCGGCAAGCATCCCTATGACGTGATCGCGGACTTCGGCGAGCACGGCGACCTGGGCTTCTTCGGAGGCATCGCGCTGGCGTCCGCGGCCTACGAATACCGCGTCCTCAAGCGCGACGGCGGAACACCCCAGGCCCTGGCGACCGCACGGGCCCGCGTGGTGCGCGCCGCCGAATCCTGGCACGTCTTCTACACGGTGA
>CAINDP010000039.1 GCA_903847405.1 uncultured Myxococcales bacterium
CTGCCCGGGGATCCCGGCATCGACGTGCCGCCGCTCCCGCCCCAGGCGAAGATCCGCTTCATCCACCTCAGCGAGGACACCCCGCCCGTGGACTTCTTCCTCAACGACGCGGAGCCCGCGCTGGTGACGTACCTCCAGTACAACAGTTCCACGATCTACCGGGAACTGGACCCCGGCGCCTACAACATCGACATGGCCCTCGCGACCGGGGGGCTGGCCTACTCGCTGGTCGATACGGGCAAGTGGTCCCTGGAAGCCGGAACGCCCCGCACGGCCTGGGTCTACGACGCCTACGCCGCCGTGAAGATCGGCATCCTCAGCGACGACTACGCCGGCCTGGCCTCCGGCACGATTCGCATCCAGGCCGTCCACGCGGCGACCGGCCTGGGCCCGATCACCCTGTCGCACCTCCCCGCCGACGGCGCCCCCGTCCCCCTCCTGCACGACGTGGACATCGGCACCGCCAGCGGCCCCCTGGACCTGGCCGCCGGTTCGTTCCGGCTGGGTGTGGACCTGAACAACGACGGGACGCCCGATACGACCTTCACCGTCACCGAACTGGAGGCCGGCGACGTGGCCGACGTCTTCCTGATGAAAAGCTATGGCAGGTTGACCCTGAAGATCCTGCCGCAGGTCGGCATGTACCAGGTCGAGGCGGACTACGTCGCCCCGACCACGGCCCGCGTCCGCCTGGTCCACCTGTCCGATTCGTTCAGCCTGGACGTGTTCGCCGACAACACCGAGCCTGCGCTCTTCCAGGACATGGGTCCCTCGACCGGCACGCCCTACGCGGAATTTGCGCCCGGCCCCCACAACTTCGACGTCGCCCCCGACGGGCTGGGCCTGGCCGGCTCCGGGCTGGACACCGGCCAGATCGACCTGACGGTCGGCACGTCCTATACCGTCATGCTGTACAACGTCTATTCGGCCCTCCAGACCCAGGTCCTGGTGGACGACAACTCGGACCTGGACGCGTCAAAGGTCCGCCTGCGCTTCGTCCACGCGGCAAACGGCTACAGCCACCTCGACTTCTACAACGTCGTGTCGTTCGGCCCCTTCAGCCCGCTGTGCTCCTCGGAGTTCGGCATGGCGGACGCCACGGCGGATCTGCCGACCGATGGCTTCCTGCTGGGCATCGACGAGCAGGATTCCAGCAAGCCGCACTTCGCCTTCCAGCTCCCGCCGATGCAGGGCGGCACGGTGGTCAACCTGTTCGCCGTGAAGTTGAACGGGGAGTTCTACGTAATCGCCCAGATGCCCGACGGCACCTACTCGCGGTTGGACAAGATGGCGCCGGGAACCTGGTAACCGCCCCCGCCGCGCAGCGCCCTCACGAACGCACCTTCCGCACCGCCGCCACCGCCGCCGCGATCCCCGACGCGTAGGGGGTCGGCGTGAACGCGAACCGCGTTTCGAACTTCGTCGAGTCGAACACGTAGGGCGCGGTGTTCTGGTACAGCATTTCGACCACTTCGTGCACCAGCGGGTTGAACAGGCCCCCCACGTGGACCATCCAGGGTCGCAGCAGGCTCAGGCGGGGCTCCCGGCCGAAGGCCCGGGCCGCCAGTTCGATGAACTGGTTGCCGGTCAGGGGCGGCGCCGCGGTCGGGAGGTGCCAGACCTGGCCCCAGGCGTCGTCGGATTCCGCCAGCAGCGCGATGGCCGGCCCGCAGTCGGGCGTGTACGTGAAACTGTGGGGCTGCGTCGCATCGCCGATCCACTGGGGCGCCTTCCCCCGGGCCAGGCGCTGGAAGATCATGAAGTGCGGCACGCTGTTGTTGCCGGCCCCCGGTCCGTAGAAGTCCGCCGACCGGGCGATGCACGCCTTCAGCCGACCGGCCTTCGTCGCGTCCAGCAGTTCCGCCGCGATCCGCGACCGGACCTCCCCCTTCCGGCTGCAAGGGTTCACGGGGGTGGACTCGGTCATGGGCCCGTCGACGCGGCCGTACATGTACACGTTGTCGAAGAACATCAGGCGCGCGCCGCGGTCGGTGCAGGCCTGGATGGCGTTGTGCATGATCCGGGGCCACTGGACGGTCCAGACGTCCACGGAATACGTCAGCCCCGGCAGCAGGTACACGGTGCTCCCCGGCAGCACCGCCTCCTTCATGGCATCGGGGTTCAGCAGATCGGCCTTCACGACTTCCGCGTTCGGCAGCGCGTAGCCCCGGCGCGACACCAGGCGCACGTCCTGGCGCCGCTCCAGCAGCGTCTTCGCCAGCGAGTTCGCGATGGGCCCCCCGGCCCCCAGCAGCACGTGCTTTCCGAATTCTTCCATCACCCCCCCCTCCCACCGGCGCGGCGAATCACTTCGCTTCCAGCGGGGCGCAGGTCGTGGTCGAGGCGCTGGTCGGGTCGTAGTACAGCGACGCCTTCGAATCGGGGCACTTCACCTTCAGCGGGTGCGCGGCCACCAGGGCGTAGTTCAGCGTCAGCGTCTCGCCGGGCTGGATCGCGTCCACGTACACCATGATCTGGCGGTCGGTCGTTTCGAACTTGGAAATCAGCCGGTCCGCCACGGCCTTTTCCAGCAGTTCGGCCTGGAGGTCGAACCCCGGCGGCAGGCCCAGGTCCACCAGGACCATCGGGGCCACGACGGTGGACACGTTGGTCACGGTGGCCGTCACGTTCACGGTGTCGTTCACGGCCATCGTCGTCTTGTCGTACGCCATCGAAATCTGCAGCGGGCCGTTTTCCGGGTTCGTGGCCGATCCGGGCTCGAAGTGCGACCACACCACCTGGTACATCAGCGTGCCGGTGCCCTCGAAGGCCACGTCCACGACGTTCGGTCCCACGGGATCCACGCTGCCCGACAGGTCGAACTGGAAGAACACGTCCGCGTTGTCGCTGGTCACGACCAGCGGCGATTCCGGCGTGCCGTTCAGCGTCACCGTCACGGTGCCGGCCGCGTCCTGGGCCAGGGACGTCAGGGATGCGACGAACGCCTTCAGGGTCAGGATGGTCGCGTGCGTCGTGCCCCAGTTCCCGAAGGTGTCCTTCTTGGTCGACAGGAAGCCCAGGGCCTGGGACACCAGGTCCGGGCTGCGGCCGGCCTTCAGCAGGGCCAGCACCGCCAGCGCCGTGACCTCCACGTCGCTGCCCCCGCCCTGGTAGTAGCAGTCGGACTGCGCCACGTCGGCCTTCCAGTGAACGGTGCCGCCCTCGCTGACGGCCCGGCCCGCCAGGTCGTCGAAGGCCGCCGTCGTCGCGGACCCGTTCGGATCCAGGAACGCCAGGGCGTTCGCGCACAGGGCCAGCGCATAGGTCGTCGAGGTCGCGGCCAGGTGCGTGCGGATGTACGACGTCACGTTCCCGGCGCCTTCATTCGCCCCGCCCAACGCCCACCCGATGAAGCACGTGGTCATCAGGTCGTCGTACTGCACGGTCGCGAACTCGCTGCCCCGCGCCTCGTGCCAGGAGCCGTCCAAGGCCTGCTTCGTCCGCAGGAAGTCCGCCGTCCGCGGCACGATCGCCTCGTCGATGTCCATGACGGACCCGATGTCGGAAAACTCCATGATGCCCATGCCGGACAGGATCAGGTTCGCCGGGTCCGGGTCGCCGAACCACGTGAAGCCGCCGCCCGTGCACTCGTAGGTCAGCAGGCGCTGGTAGCCCAGGCTGGTGAACTCCCGGGCCTTCAGTTCGATTTCGGGCGTGATCTTGCCGGACACCGCCTGGTACTGCAGGACCAGCGCGTCGGGCCACAGGGTGGCCGTCGTCTGCTCGAAGCACCCCGAGGGCATCTGGAGGATGCTGTCCAGGCCCTCGACCACCTGCGACATCACGCCGGGGAACACCTTGACCAGCAGGTTCGGCGTGCCGGGGATGGCCGTTTCGGGGTAGGTGATCGTCTGCGTCACGGGCACCGTCAGGCGGCCCGAGGCCTGGTCCCGGACCTCGACGCCGTCGGGCAGCACTTCGACCGTGCGCATCACCGCGTCGGACACGTCGCCGCCCAGGCCCGTGATGGTCACGCCGTGCCAGCCGACCACCTTGGCCCGCAACCCGACGTTGATGCCCTTCACCGCGCCCGCGGGGACGTCCACCGTGATGTCCGCGCCCGTGGTCAGGTCCGCCCAGGCGCCCGCCGAAATCGTCAGGTGCACCTGCTGGTCCGTGTCCAGGTAGTTGTACACGGCCACCGGGAACGCGACCTCGTCGCCCCGGCGCAGCACGCGCGGCAGGCTGACGTCCACGAAGAAGGGCTGGAACACCGTCATGCCCTTCGTCACCGAGCCCAGGCGGCCGTCGGCGCTGTTGGCCAGGGCGGACAGCCGCCATTCCGTGATGCTGTCGGCCATCGGGAACTGCAGCGTCGCCTCGCCGTTGCCGTCGGTGATGACGGCCGGGTTCACGTACAGCGTTTCGGGGAACCAGTTGCGCACGCGGGGCTTGTCGCCGCCCCCGCTGCCGGAGTCGCTGGTGGGCGGGGCGCCCGAGTCGGCCGACGCCGCCGCATCGGCGAAACCGCCGGGATTCGGGCCGCCGCCATTGGTCCAGTCGTCCTCCATCCCACCACGGTCCATGGCCTCCCACATCTGGAACGTCGCGGACCAGTCGTCGGCGGTGTCCAGGCGCTCGTCGGGCCCGCTGCTGCGCATCGCGACGGTGTAGTTGTCGCTGGAGGTGAACCGGTACAGGTTGCCGAAGAAGTCGTAGAACAGGCGCTGGCCCAGCAGGAACGGGATCATCGTGTCCCAGTTCAGGCTGCCGGCGCTGGTCAGGCCCTGCAGCATCGTCAGCACCCGGGTGCGATTCGTGTCGTAGTAGGGCTTCAGGACCGTCGCGGCCCCGGCGAGATCCTTGTCCCACGACGACGCCGCCTCGGCCGATCCGGTGCTGCCCAGGGCCGCGAACGCCGCACGGGCCTCCTTTTCGCGCCGGGCCACCGCCGTCGGATCCTGGTTGTCGTCGGTGACGATGCCGGTCAGATCGAAGGCCGCGCCGTGGATTTCGTACTGGGGCTGGCGGATCGCGTCCTCGATTTCGAAGTACGTGCGCAGCAGGCCGGGCTGGTTGTCGGACAGGGCGTACACGGCCTCGTCCACCACCTGGACGCCCAGGGCCGCGACGACGCCCTGGCCGGTCGAGCCGCGCGTCACCTTCAACGCCACCTTCGCCCCGTCCGCGGGGGCATATTTCGCCTTGTCGGGCGTGACGGTCACGGTCAGCGCGTCGGCGCCCTGCACGAACACCACGTGCTCGTTGCGGACGATCCGGCCCTGGTTCGACAGGTAGTAGGCCGCGATCACCAGGTCGCCGGCCATCTCGCCGTCCAGGTCCACTTCCACCGCTGCCTTCGCGGCAAGCAGGTCCAGCGATTCCTGCCGGACCACGCGGCCCGAACGGATGAAGTCCACGTACACGCGATCCTTGGCGTCGGGGGCCAGGATCGTCACGGCGGCCGTTTCGCCCACCTGGTAGATCGCCTTGTCCGTGCGGACCAGAACGGCCTCGCCCGACTGCCCGGGCACCAGCGTGAACGGCGTGGTCACGCTCTGGCCGTCGGCGGTGTGCGCGGTGACCGTCAGCGTCGCCCCGGCCTTGTCGGGGGTCCACGGGAACTGGCCGACGCCGGACGCATCCGTGTTCGCGGCGACCGGCGCGTCGGACCCGATGGCGACGGACACGTCGGCGGCCACGGGGGCCCCCGCCGGGTCGTTGACGAACACGTAGATGACGTTTTCCACGCCGGCGACGGGCGTTCCGCCCTCGGGGATCAGCAGCACCGACAGGGCCGACTGGGCCACCACGATGGCCGTGTCCTTGCGGATCTGCTGGCCCGCAGTGTCCGTGACCTCCAGACTGGCCTTCACGAGGGCCTTGCCCTGCTCCAGGGGCTGGCCGACCAGGTAGGCCGGAAACTGCACGCTGAACGCGTACAGGCCTTCCGCGTCGGTGGCGCCGCTGACGGTCGCGAAGTCGCTGAAGTCCACGTCGAAGGCGGAAAAGACGATCTTGACGGCGCCGCCGGACACGGGCTTGCCGAAGAAGTACCGGGCGTTGACGGTGCCCTTGATCGTGCTGCCAACGAGGTACCAGCCCCGATCCAGGGCCAGGGCCGCGTTGAACTTGGGCAGGACGTAGCGGTCCACGGTGACGGCCTTTTCGGTCGTCGTGTCGCCCACGGTCGCCTTGATCTTCCACGTTCCGACGTTGATCTGGGACGCGATCTGCATCTTCGCGCTTGCGATGCCGAAGTCCGACGCCTGGGACCGCTGCTTGAACACCTTGTTGCCCTTGCCGTCCAGGATTTCGATCAGGACCTCGGCGCCCGCGTCGGGATGCAGGCGCGGCTTGCGCAGGGACAGGACCCGCACGTGCATTTCCTGGCCGGGCTGGTAGAGGGGCTTGTCCGTGGTGACCAGGACGCGGCGCAGGCGCACGACCTCGGCCGTGGCCAGGGCCTCGACCTGCGTGCCTCCCTCGGCGGTGGTCTGGGCCGACAGGTCCAGGCTGCCGGCCTCGTCGAAGACCAGGTCCGCCTGGGCCGCGCCGAACCCGTCGGTGGTGACGTTGACGGTGCGCTCCACCAGGCGGGGCGTGCCGTTGTCATCGACCGTCAGCACGGCCTTGAGGGACACGTTCTGGTTCGCCAGGGGCAGGGACGACACCGGGTTCCGGGCGAACAGCTTCACGCGGGTGGATTCGCCCTGGGTGTACGCCTTGGGCCCCAACAGAACGACCTGCCCCTTGGGCAGCACCACGAACAGGCTGCGCAGGCCGGTCAGGGTGCCGACGTTCGACTCGACGCGATACCGCAGCAGGTGGGCGGCCTGGGTGGCGGGGGCATCCAGGCCCGTCGGGGCCGGGAGGCGCACGGTCACCGTTTCGGCGCCGCTGTCGAACTGGAAGGACGCGACGCCCTGGACCTGGGAGGTGCCGTCCAGGGGCTGGACCAGCGCCACCACGCGCCCCGCGATGTGCCCCTCGCCCTCGCAGCGCAGGACCAGCGACAGGACCAGGTCGGTGCCGTCCAGCACGCCCGCGATGTCGGTTTCTTCCATGCTGAGGGGCCCGGTGGCCGTCACTTCGGGCACCGGGGGTACGGGAATGTCCGGAGTCCCGCCTCCGAAGCAGGCGGCGAGCCCGGCGACAGCGGCAACCAGCAGCACCGTTGCGATGCGACGTACCATGATTCCCTCCCCGTTCAGGACCGAAAAAGTGTCGTACGCAACCATTGTCGGGAATGGCGAGACAGGAATCAATCCCGAACCATTTCAACCGCGTTCGGACGGCGGACTGCCCTCCTCGAACACCTCGTCGTGGATCATCCCCTTCTTCATCTTGGTCTGCAGGATCCACGTGAAGATCGTCTTGTGGATGCGGTCGCCCCGCGCCGGGTCCTTGAACCGCCGGGCCATGAACCGCGTCCGTTCCCAGATCGCCTTCAGCGAGTAGCCTTCCCGCGCAACGCGCTGCCATGCCGCCAGCACGTCCGCGTCCTTCAGCGTGGGGTGCCGGAGGTTCAGGAACCGGCCGTCGTCCAGGCGGCCCTCGGCCAGCAGCCGTTCGTGCAGCCGCGTCCCGGGCAGGGCCTTGATGGGCGAAATCACCGGGATGATGTGGTTCTCCCGGCAGAACGCCAGCGTCGCCTCCCAGGATTCCAGCGTGTCGGTTTCGTAGCCCACGACGAACCAGCCCGACACCACCAGCCCCTGGTCCTGCAGCCAGCGGACGTTTTCCGCCATGCGCCGCAACGGATCCTCGCCGCCGCGCACCCCCATCTTGCGGATCGCCCCGCTGGCCGCCAGCGTCGCCGGCGAGATCGACTCCATCCCGACCATGACGTACAGCAGGCCGGCACGCACCGCGGCCTGGATGACCGCGCGGCCCTTTTCGTCGCCCACGGCGTCCAGGTTCCCCTGCCCGCACCAGAAGCGGCGCTTCTTCAGCCCCGCGACGCGCGCGTACAGATCCAGGTAATAGTCGTAGGTCGCCGCCTTCCCGAAGACCGTGTCGTCCAGCAGGTAGTAGTAGTTCCGGAACGTGTCGATTTCCGCGGCGACGTCAGCCGCGGGCCGGGTGCGGAACCGCCGTCCGAACAGGGACGGCACCGCGCAGAAGTCGCAGTCGATCGGGCAGCCCCGCATGGCGAACACCGTGTCGAAGCGGTACGACCGCCGGTACAGTTCGCGACGGGCGACGGGCAGGGCCGACAGATCCGCGTAGCCGTCCACCTGGTGCAGCGTCGATTCCGGCGAGGGCAGTACGAACGGCACCGGCGAACAGACATAGAAGTCCTTCAGCGTACCGCGGGCGACGTCCTCCACGATCGTCGGCCACAGCGGCTCGCCCTCGCCCACGGCCACCGCGTCGGCATGCTCGCGGACGCGGATCGGCACGGCCGAGGCCTGGGGTCCCCCGATCACCACCTTCACGCCGCGGCGACGGAAGGCATCGGCGATCGCGTAGGCCCGGTTTTCCCCGGTCAGGCGCATGCTGATGCCCACCAGGTCCACGTCCATCGCGGTGTCCACGTCGTCGTCCCACAGCAGGTCCACCAGGGTGTAGGTGTGGCCCGGCGCGGTGGCGGCCAGCAGCGGCAGGGACAGGGGCATGAAGGGATCGTTGCGGCGCAGCGGGTCGGTGCGGGAGGCGGCAAGGAGCAGGAGGATCTTCATCGCTTCGAGGCCCCGTCGGTCGCGGAACGCTACCATCGGCGGGGCGGGTTTTCAACGCGGAGCCCCGCCGGCCCTGCCCCCCCGCCCGCATCCGCCACGGCAGGCCCACCTGTCGCCATGTCCAAGGTTGCCAATTTTCCCCAAGGCCCCACCTTCCACTACCATGTGGGGGTATCGCCATCGCGATCCAGGTTTTTGGGAGGTCCGCATGAACATCCGCACGCTTTCCGCCGTCGTCCTGCTGGTGACGCTGGCTGCAACAGGTTCCGCGACCGCGCAGGAACGGGTCCTCGGGCTGGACGAGGCCGTCCGCATGGCACTGGATGCACACCCGGCCATCGCGGCCGCGAACCTGGACCTCACGGCAGCGAAGGAGTCCGAGGGCGTGGCCCTGTCGGGCTTCCTGCCCCAGGTGGGCCTGACGGCGGGCTACCAGCGGACCACCGCCAACTTCGCCAGCACGCCCGGCACCTCGGACATCACCACGGCGCGGCCGCCCCTCAGCGGCGACACGTACAACTACTTCACCGTCGGCGCCACGCTGGTCCAGCCCATCTGGGACTTCGGCCGCACGCTGGGCGCCTACCGGGCGGCCCAGGCCACGGTCGCGGGCGCCGCGCTGGGGGTCGCCGTATCGCGCCTGGACCGGTGGAACCGGGTCGTGGTGGCGTACTACGGCGTGCATGCATCCCAGCGCCTGGTGGACGTCGCGACGCGGACGCGGGACGCGGTCCGGCGCCACGCCCAGGTGTCCGAGGCGTTCTACAAGGTCGGGTCCCGGCCGCGCCTGGACATGATCCGGGCCCAGGCGGAAGCGCAGTCGGCCGAAGCGGCCCTGGGCGTCGCGATCCAGCGATTGGACCTCGCCCGCTCGACCTTGCTGACCTTCATCGGGCTGTCCGAACGCTTCGACTTCACGGTGGCCCCCCTGGACCTCGGCGCCGCGGAACCGGCGACCGATCTGGAGTCGTCCGTGGACGAGGCCCTCAAGAGCCGCCCCGAACGCGCGCGGATGGAAACCTCCATCCAGGCCGCCCAGGCCGCCGTAACCCGGGCGATGGGCGACTGGTTCCCGATCCTGTCGGCCGGCATGGGATTCACCGACGCGGGGACGAAGATCAACGACATGGCCTGGAACTGGAACGTCAGCGTCGGCCTGACGTACCCGCTGTTCTCCGGCCTCGGGACGCTGCACGGCTACCGGGCGGCGAAGGCGAACCTGGAAGCGATGAAGGTCCGGTTGCGCGAGTTCGACCTGGGCATCCGGGCCGAGGTCGAGCAGGCCCGCCTGCGGATCGTCGAAACCAGCGCGCGGCTGCAGCCCCTGGGCGCGGCGGTCGCGGCGGCCAACGAGGCGATGCACCTGGCCGAGGAGCGGTACAAGGCCGGCGAGGGCAACGCCGTGGAGTTCATGGACGCGCGGAAGGGCGCCGCGGACGCCGAGACCGAGGTGGTGCGGGCCGAATACGAAGTCGGCCTGGCCTGGACGGCCTTCCAGAGGGCCCTGGGCACCCTGCCGAAGGCCTACCGCGCGACGTCCAATCCTCCCGAGCGCGCAGGCGCAGGCGGTGGGTTTCCGCAGGAAACTCTCGCCGGAGCCGAAGCCGACTCGGGACGATCCAACTGACGCAGGTTCCTTGACGATCGGTCGTCGGCCGCGCTACCGTGCGGCGTTCCGGCAGGAGGCTCGTGGTGCCAGGTTCCGGCAACGAAACACAGGGCGACGAGATCAAGCTCCCCTTCGACCTGGGGACCATCCTCGCCGCGATCCGGCGGCGCGCGCTCCTGCTGGGAATCATCCTGCTGGTGGCGGCGACGGCGGGTGCGGCCGGCGGGATCTTCCTGGGCAAGCGCACCTACCAGGCGGAAACGGTCCTGCGGTACACGCCCGTGGGCGACAAGATCGCCAGCGCCGGGACCGCACTGCAGACCGAGCAGAACCAGGTCAAGATCACGCAGAACCTGGCCCGCGTGCGGATGCTGCTGTCCATCGAGGCGTCGCTGGAGGCCATCGGCGCGGCCCTCCAGGTCGGCACGGCCAACAACAGCAGCCTGATGTTCATCCGGGCCACCTGGAACGACGGCCCCATGGCCGCCGCCATGGCCAACACCCTGCGGGACGTGTACCTCGACGCCTGGCTGGCGGCGCAGGCCGTCAACCTGCGCCTGCTGTACGACCACGCGGCGTCCGAACTGAAGAACCTGGACGCCCAGGCGGACAAGTACAACCAGCGCATCGCGAGCCTCGAGGAACAGGCAAAGGCCGAGCAGGAGGACGCCGCGAAGGAGGGCAAGGGAAACGCCACCTTCAAGCTGCAGAACCTGCAGCAGGCCATCGCATCGGACCAGTCGCGCCGGGCCAACATGGCGGAACTGGCGCGCCGCGAATCGGAAATCTCCCGCGCCCGCAGCCTGCGGTCCCAGGACCTGATCTCGCCGGCCGAGTTCGAGCGGACCATGGCGTCCTACAAGAGCCAGGCCGCCGTGACGGTGGACACGGGCCAGATCAAGGCCTGGAAGTCCCAGATCGACCAGTTGTCCCAGCAACTGGCGTCCCAGAGCCCCGAGGGCAGTTCCACCCTGTCGCTGCTGCAGGCCACGCTGCTGCGGTCCTACGACGTGGACATGCAGCGCGTGACGTCCCAGCAGAAGGTCGCCGACATCGGTGGCGCCCTGGACCTGCTGATCGAGGTCAAGGCGCACAACGCCGTCCTGGAAAAGCCCTCGGGCGCCCTGTCGCCGCTGATGGACTCGGGCAAGGGGTCGAAGGTTGCCGGCGATCCGATCCAGGATCGCATGTCCCTGCAGCACACGCTGACCCGGGTGCTGACGGCGTACGGCAGCGAAGGCGGCGTGTTCGAGGTCATCGCCGAGGCCGAGGAGCCCGTCTTCCCGACGAAGTCCACGCGCAAGCTGCTGGCGATCGCGATCTTCCTTGGCCTCCTGGGCATGGGCGTGGTCGGCGTTTCGCTGTTCGAGGCGCTTCATCCGACGATGCGCTCCGCCGCCGAGGTCCGGGCCAAGCTGGACCTGCCGGTCCTGGGCGTCCTGCCGTGGGTGCGCCGCGAGGGGCTGGTCCTGCCCTGGAAACCGGGAGGACACCTGGTCGAGTCCGCGCGACTCCTGGCCGAGCGCACCCGGGCGAAGGCGCCGAAGGCCGGCGCGCGCATCGTGATCACCAGCGCGGGCCGCGGGGATGGGCGCTCCCTCGTGACGTCGCACCTGGCGGCGGCCCTCGGCCAGCGCGGCGAGCGGGTGCTGCTGGTGGACGCCGAGATCCGCGACCCCCGCAACCCGACGGGCCTGGAGTACCTGAGCCCCGTCGGCCAGGACGCGATGCGCGGGGTCGGCGACCTGGTCCAGGGCGAACGCGTCGCGATGAGCGACATCGTGCTGAAGACGGTGCTGACGGGCGTGGTGCTGCTGCCCCGCGGGCGACCGGCAGCCGCGCCCGAGCCGCTGGGCGGCACCCTGATGCGCGACGTGCTGGAGGAAGCCTCGGCCCGGGCGTCCATCGTCCTGGTCACCGCGGCGCCCGCGCTGCCGACCGTGGATGCGGAACTGGTCGCCCGGCACTGCGACGGCGTGATCATCGCGGTGCGGGCGGGCAAGACCCGCGCCGCCGCGGTGCGCCGGGCGGTCAAGCGCCTGGAACTGGCCAAGACGCCGGTCCTGGGCGTCGTCCTGGTCGGCGTGCGACGTGCCTTCCTGGATCTGGACTGAACCGGGAGTCGACCGATGAGCCCGCGAAAGCGACGCGACGAAACGACGCCGCAGGATCTCCCGGTGGCAGGACCGGGTGCGGAAACCCAGCAGGTGGACATCCTGGGAATCCGGTTTCCCCTGTGGACGCGGGACCAGGCGCTGGGGGCCCTGCTGCAGCGCCTGCGCCAGCACCGGACCTCGGGCGTCTGCTTCCCCGACATGTCCTCGATGAACGTCGCGTGCGAGCAACCGGACTTCCGCCGACTGCTGCAGGAGCGCCTGCTGGTGCTGAACGACGGCGCCGGCCTGGCCTGGGCGTCCTGGCGCCGCGGAAAGCCGTTCCCGGCCAACCTCAACGGCACCGACCTGACGCCGGCCCTCCTGGACGCGGCGCCGGCCGGGACCCGGGTGTACCTGGTCGGAAGCCGTCCGGACGTGATCGCCCGGGCCCGCGACCGGTTGTCCAAGCGTTTCACCCACATCGTCTTCGTCGGCCACGACCACGGATTCTTCGACGTGGACGGCGAGGAGGCCGTCGCGGCGGAAATCGCCCGGTGCAAGCCGGACGTCGTCATGGTCGGGATGGGCAACCCGCGGCAGGTGCGCTTCATCGGACGTCGCCTGGACGACCCGCGCCTGCAGGGCATCCTGTGGCTGGCCGTGGGCGGGTTCTTCGAGTACTGGGGCGGCAACCTCCGCCGCGCGCCGGAGTGGGCGCGCAGGTCCCGGCTGGAGTGGCTGTACATCGTGTCCCAGCAGCCGTACAAGTCCCGGCGCTACTTTGCGGGGATCCCGCGCTTCCTGGGGCGCTGCCTCGCGGCGGACCTCGAAGGCGCCCACGACTGGCCCGGCGTGGACGGCAACGGCCGGTCGGTGGCTTCCCCCACCCTCCGCAGCCATGTGAAGAGCCTGGCCCGGATGGCCACTGCGCGGATGGCCCGGGCGGCAGGGGCCGGCGACCCGGACGCCCCCCGCATCCTGTGCTACCACGGCGTGTCGCCCCACAACGAGGACGAGTGGTGCGTGACGCCGGATCAACTGGCCGCGCAGATGGCCGAACTGTCCCGGACCCGGGTTCCGGTGGACCTGGCGGCGATCCAGGCGTGGCTGCGGGGCGAGGCCGACCTGCCGCCCCGGGCGGTCGCCGTGACCTTCGACGACGGCTACCTGGACGTCCTGCAGGACGCCGCGCCGATCCTGGCCCGGTTCGGGGTGCCCGGCGCCGTGTTCGTGTCGCCCGCCCTGGTGCGGGGCGGCGCCTCGGCGGCGCATCCCGAGTTCCAGGTGCGCCGCCCCCTGATGGATGCCGCCCAGGTGCGCGAAATCGCGGCCGCCGGGTGGACCCTCGGCTCCCACGGGATGACCCACGCTCCGCTGGCCCACCTGGACGCCGCCCGGGCTCGTCACGAAATCGTGGACTCCAAGACGGAACTGGAATTCCTGCTGGGCCAGCCGGTCACGCTGCTGGCCTACCCCTACGGAACGCCCGGCACGGTGTCGGCCCGGGAGCACGCGCTGGCCGCCGAGGCCGGTTACGATGCCGCCATGGTGGCCATCACCGGCACGCTGCGACGCACCGACGATCGGTTTGCCCTGCCCCGGGCCAAGGTTCTGGGCACCGACGACCCGCACACCTTCACGGCGATCCTCGACGGCGCGATGGACGTCTGGCGCGTGATCGAACGGACCCACTGACCCCCCCGAAGCATGTCGTCCTCCATTGCCGGAAAACGCCGCCCGGTTGACTCTGCCCTCCCCGGGCCCCATCCTGCCTGCAACGCCCCCGGGAGGAACCGGTTGCATCGACCCCATCGCACCGCAATTTCCGCGCGCCTTGCCGTCCTCCTGGTGCTGTCGGGGCTGGTCCCGGCCCTGGCGCCCTGCGCAGGCGCCGCGCCGCGCAAGGGCCCGGCAACCTTCGACCCGACCTTGCGAATCGAACGGTCGGCGTCCCTGGACGTCCCCCCGCCCGGGGCCTGGGACATGCGCATGGTCTCGCCGACGGTCATCGAAATCGACTGGATCAACAGCGCCCCGAAGGGCGGCAATCCCCTGACGTGGGACTTCGTGAAGGGGAACCAGGCGATCCTTCCGCCGCCGTCCGCCTTCGAAGTGCGCGCCGGCGGCGCGATCGTGGCCGTCCAGGCGGTCGGGTTCCGGCGCCGCCCGACCTTCGCCCCGAAGTCCCGTCGGGATCTGCGAATCGGCAACGCCCTGTACCTGCGCCTGGCTTCGCCCGTGCCCGAAAACGCCGAGGTGCGGGTCCGCAACCCGTCCGCCGACATCTGGACCGGCGCCGACGCCCTCGTGGCCCGGATGGATCCCCTGCGCTGGTCCGCCGCTATCCACGTGGCCCACGTCGGGTACGCGGTGGGTTCGGCCAAGCGCGCCGCGGTCGGAACGTGGATGGGCTCCCTCGGCGAACTGCCCGTCGGGGAAGGGACGCCGTTCCGGATCGTCGATGCGGGGACGGGCCAGGTCGCCTTCAGCGGGCGACTGGTGCACACGACCGAGGACGGGTTCGAAAACGAGATCCTGCCGAACCAGCAGATCCGGGAGGCCGACTTCACGCAACTGGACCGCCCCGGTTCCTATCGACTGGTGGTACCCGGGCTGGGCGCGTCGGCCCAGTTCCGGATCGATCCGGGGCTGCCCGCCCTGCTGGCCCGGACGCTGGCGCTGGGCCTGCTCCACCAGCGCTGCGGATTCGCCCTGGACCTGCCGTTCACGCGGTTCGTCCACAAGACCTGCCACATGGCGCCCGCGATGGTTCCCGCGCCCGACGACGCACGGTTCAACGATCGGCTTTCCGGCCTCCAGGAAGGGAAGTCCCGGGAGGACCAGGCGGCGCCGCTGCTGGATTCCGTGCGAAACGCCCTGTTCCCGTATTCGCGCCCCGGACCGGTGGACGTCCACGGCGGGCACCACGACGCGGGCGACTACGGAAAGTACGTGACGAACAGCGCCGCGCTGGTCCATGCCCTGGTGCTGGCCGTGGACGCCTTCCCCGGGGTCGCCGACCTGGACAACCTGGGCCTGCCCGAAAGCGGGGACGGAAGGCCCGACATCCTGCAGATCGCGACGTGGGAGGCGGATTTCCTGGCCCGGATGCAGGACGACGACGGCGGCTTCTATTTCCTGGTGCATCCGCAGAACCGCCCCTACGAGGACGACGTGATGCCCGATCGCGGCGACCCCCAGGTCGTCCTGCCGAAGAACACCTCGGCGACCGCAGCGGCCGTGGCTGCCCTGGCCCAGGCAGGCTCGTCGCCCCGGATGCGCAGCGACTTCCCGACCCAGGCGGCCGACTACCTCGCCCGCGCCCTGAAGGGCTGGGGATTCCTGGAAGCCGCGTGGGGCCGGCACGGGCGAAAGGCGTCGTACCAGCGCGTCACCCACTACGGGGACCAGTTCGAGGATTCCGACGAAATCGCCTGGGCCGCCATGGAACTGTGGCTGGCGACGGGCCAGGAACGTTTCGCCGAGGAGGCCCGGAGGGGCTTCGACCCGCTGGACCATCGCCGGACCCGCCGGTGGGAGTGGGTGCCGCTGACCGAGGGCTACGGAAACGCCACCCGGTCCTGCGCCCTGGCGCCCCGGACGGGCCATCCCTTCGCGGCCCGGCTGGACAAGGACCTCCAGCAACGGTGCCGGAAGGAACTGGACGCGGTCGGCGACGAACTGGCGTCGTGGGCCCTGGCCTCCGCATACCGGACGTCGTTCCCGACGGAAAACAAGCGGTTCCGGACGGCCGCGTGGTACTTCAGCCCCGAAAACGCCTTCGATCTGGAGGTGGCCGGGGTCGGCCGCAACCGCCCGGACCTGCAGGCCGTGGCGGCGTCGAACTTCGACTACGCCCTGGGCGCGAACCCCGTGGACGTGTCCTTCGTCGCCGGGCTGGGCCGGAACCGTCCGCGCAACATCGTCAGCCAGTTCGCCCTGAACGACCACCGCGCCCTTCCCCCGACAGGCCTCCTGGTGGGCGACGTCACGGCGGGCCCGGCGTGGACTCCCGAATACCAGCACGACCTTTCCCGCCTGGCCTTCCCGCCCGACGGGGACAAGGAAACGCGCGCTCCGTACCCGATGTACGACCGGTGGACCGACGCCTGGAACGTCCAGACCGAGGCGACGGTCGTGCCCCAGGGCCGGGCGCTGGCCGCGGCGGCGGCATGGATGGCCCGGACGCCCCTGAAGAACCAGGCCTGGCGCTCCGTGGCGGCCACCATCGTCCTGCCGGAAACCCGGGTCCGGGCCGATTCCCCCGTCCACCCGCGCCTGAAGGTGGACGGCATGGACCTGGCGACCGCCCAGATCGCCTGGGAGGCCTCGGGGCTGGAACCGGACGACGGGCCGAACCCGGTGTTCGTGTTCCCGCGCGCAGGCGCCCACTGGCTGGAAGCCGAGGCGACCTGGCCGGACGGCCGCAGGGCATTCGCCCACCTGGACGTGACCGTGGACGCTGCCCCCCAGAGGCAACCATGACGCCCCCCTGTGAGATCGATCCCCTGGAAGCCCGTTGTGCCGCGATCGTGCGCGACGGCCAGGGCGACGCCGCCCACGACGTCGCGCACATCCTGCGCGTCGTTTCCACCGCCAGGCGCCTGGCCGTGCAGGAAAATGCCCGCCTGGACGTCGTCGTGCCGGCGGCCTGGCTGCACGACTGCGTGACGGTCCCGAAGGACTCCCCGGACCGCCCCCGGGCCTCGCGCATGGCGGCCGCGCACGCCGCAGGCCTCCTGGCATCCTGGGGGCTGGACCCGGCGCGGGTGGCCGAAATCGCCCACGCCATCGAGGCCCACTCGTTCACGGCAGGCATCCCGCCGCGCACCGTGGAGGCCCGGGTGGTCCAGGACGCGGACCGGCTGGACGCCCTGGGTGCGGTGGGCCTGTCCCGGTGCCTGATGCTGGCGGGCGCCCTGGGCAAGCCCCTGGCAACCCCCGAGGACCCCTTCTGCGAAGCCCGCCCACCCGACGATTCGCGATCGGCCGTGGACCACTTCTACACCAAGCTCCTCGGGCTGGCCGCGACGATGCAGACGTCCACCGGACGCGACGAGGCCCGCCGGCGAACCGACTTCCTCCAGTCCTTCCTGGCCCAACTGCGCAGCGAGTTGTAGGCGAAATGGGGACAGACACCATTTCCGGCGGTCACCGCCTGACGAGGATCCGCCGCACGACGGCCCGGTCCTGCGGGGTCATCCCCAGGACCACGAACAGGCCCGCGAACACCAGGCAGCCCGCCGCCGCCTCGGCCAGCACCGCGGCGAGGTTCGGGGGCGGCAGGATCGCCTTCAGCCCCATCATCGCGGCCCAGGCGCCCAGGGCAGGCAGCAGCGACGGGACGAACACGCCCCGCACGTACTCGACGGCCCCGATGCCGAACGCATGCCGGACCAGGGCCACCACCACGCAGACGTCCACCAGCGCCGTCGCCGTCAGCGTGCCCAGCGCCACGCCCGGCAGGCCGATCCACCACACCAGCAGCAGGCTGGCGCCCAGGTTCACGGTCATGCTCAGGAACGCCGCCCAGGCGGTCAGGCGATGGTGCCCGGTCATGCTGAACACGCCCGAGGCGACCATCTGGGGCACCAGCAACGCCACCGAGGTCATCAGGATCGTCATCACCACGGCCGCCTCGCCGTAGTCCGGCCCGACCCAGGCCGAAAGCGCCTCGCGTCCCAGGGCCAGCGACGCCACCGCCATCCCCGCGGCCGGCGCCAGCGCGAACCGGGCGCCGGTGATCAGCAGGGCACGAACGTCGTCCTTCCGCCCCGCACCGCTCATTTCGGCCGCCAGCGGCCCCAGGACGTTGACCCCCTGCTTGATCAGCATCAGGGCGTTTTCGGCGACCTTCAGCGCCACCCCGTACAGGGCCACCGCCGTCAGCGGCAGGAAGGCGTTCACGATGATCGGATCGGTCCGCAGCAGCACCAGCGACGATACGGTCACCACGAACTGCGCCGCACTGATCCACACCGCCGACCCCAGCAGGGTCCGGTCGAAGCGCCGCACGGATATCCGCAGGTCCGGCGTCGTCGCAAACGCCGCGACGACATACACGACATGCTCGACCGCGAAGGCCGCCAGGTTCGCCCACGCCAGCCCGATCAGGCCTCCCCCCATCTCCAGGGCGGCAACGGACGACACGGCATACAGCAGGGTCCCGCCGGCCTGCAACAGGTTCACCAGGCCGATCCGCCCGTTGCCGAACAGGATCGAACGGAACATCCCGAACGGCAGGCTGACCGCGATCGACCGCGCCGCCAGGACCCACAGCAACGGCAGGGCCGCGTCCCGCTGGGTTTCGGGAATCCCGAACAGGTCCGCGTAGACCGGCGTCATCCCGGCGACGATCGCGGCGGCCAGCAGCGCCAGGCCCAGGTACACCGCCATCATCGTGCTCAGCATCCGGTTGCGGCGATCGACCGCCTCCAGGCCCCCGCGCGCATGGACGGCCCCCCGGGCCTCCGCCGTGAACCGGATTACCGTGGTCGTGAACCCGAAATCCACCAGGGACAGGAAACCCAGGACCGAAAACGTCAGCGTCCACAGGCCGAACCCGGCATCGCCCAGGTGCCCGATCATGTAGGGGACCAGGGCCAGTTGGACCACGATGACGACGCCGTATCGCAGGTACGACGTCAAGGTGTCGGTGGCCACGCGTCGCGCGTGTCCGCTCATGTCAGGCCCCCTTCCCGCGCCCAGACGGGCGGTTCATCCCGGATCGGAACCCATTCGCCCGTGATCTGCGGCTGGCGTCCGGGCGTCCCGGGTGCCGTCGGTGCTCCGCCCGGGGGCGTCGTCGGTCCGCCGTCTTCCGTCCCCTTCGTGCCGTCCGGCGGCACGTCGATCGTCCGCCGGGCCTTCCGCGCGGCAACGGCGGCCACCCGCGACACCTCTGCCAGGCCCACGGACAGCCCCGCACAGAACAGGAACATGTAGAAGATCGGCGTGATCCGGAAGACCCACTCCAGGAACCCGGACAGGTGCAGGACCAGCATGCCCAGGGCGATGGACGCCTGGACCAGCCCGTCGAACCCCCTCTGCCGGAACGCCTGGAACGACGCATGCCACAGGAACCGCAGCAGCACCATCGCGAACACGACCAGCCCGATCCAGCCCATCTCGGCGGCGGTCAGGAAGTACACCTCGTGGCACACCCCCTTCTGCTTTTCCGCGGCCATGATCTTGATCATGCTGTTGTATTTCGGGGTGTTGGTCAGCACGTACGAAAACTGGTTGACGCCCACGCCCAGCGGATTGTCCGTCGCCATGGCCGCCGCGGCGCGATTGAACTCCTCGCGCGCCATGTGGGAGGACTCGGGCGCCTCCAGGAACCGTTCGACGATGCTGCGACCGGTGATCAGCCCCCCCAGCCCCAGGGCGCCGACCACGACCAGCGACGCGACCGTGACACGGATCGACTTCGTCTTCCGGTTCGCGACCAGCAGGACCCCCAGGATCGCGAACAGCGAAAGGACCATGCCCGCCCGGCTGAACGTCATGACCACGGTCAGCAGCATCGCCATGACGGCTCCCAGGCTGACCAGCGACGCCGACGTCGACAGCCAGCGCGAGGCCAGGCCCATGGCCAGCAGGATCGGAAGCACCTGGTTCAGGAACAGGGGCACCGTGTTGGAGTGATCGAAGGTCGCCGGGATCCGGTACAGGCCCTGCCCGTACTTCTGGTACATCGCGTACAGCGCAAACAGGATGCCGATGGCCAGGATCCCGCGCCACACCGACTTGATCGGGACCCCGACCCGCAGGACGTTGACGACCGTCCAGTACAGGACGAACCCGCGCAGCATCTTCCAGATCGTGAACGACGCCAGCAGTCCCTGGGGCGCGTCGATGATCGACAGCACCGCCACCCCGAAGTACAGCACCATCAACCCGGTGTTGTAGGGGATCCAGGAAATCCGGCCGGGCTTGCGCGCGATCACCGCCAGGGCCAGCGACCACGTGATCAGGTCGGCCAGCGTGACCTCGAAGCCCCGGTCGGGCCCCCGGTAGGTTTCGATCGACAGGAGGTGCATGTTGCCGTGATCGCCCAGGCCGGTCGCGAAGATCAGCGCGGAAAACAGGTATCCCCGCAGTTTTTCGGACCGCCAGGCCAGGAACGTCATCATGGGCACGGCGAAGATCATCAGCAGGGCGAAGACCGCGTACTTCATGCCGCCCCTCCGGCCCCGCCGCGCCGCACCGTCACCGTCACAGTCCCAGTTCCGACAGAACGACCCTCTTCAGATCCGCCAGGCCGGAGGGCCGCGGCGCATCGCGCGTGTTCGAGCCGTAGAAGGCGACCGAATCCTTGTCGTCGGGCGCATAGCCGTGCATGCCGGGAATGGACCGCAGACCCATGTGCGACGGCACGATCAGCACCCCGGGATCGGCCAGCCAGAACCGGTCCCCGTACCGGTGGCCCGGGAAGTCCACGCCCCAGGCATGCAGCGTGTCGTCGTCCACCATGTGCCCCCGGGGCTCCTCGGCCATGGTCGCCTCGATGCGCTCCCGGGCGCCGTCCCGGAGGTACCAGAACCGCGCCGTCGTCGAATCGTACACGGCGGCATAGTCGACCCCGAAGCGCAGGCCGGTCCGCTCCACCCGCGCCATCACGTCGCAGGTGTCCTTCACGTCGGTCATGCCGTGGTCGGAAAACACGTGGATCCGGACGTCGTCGTACCGTTCGTGGGCGATGGCCAGGATCCGGCGAATCCGTTCCTCGTACCAGCGCAGCCGATCGACGACCGCCGCCGACTTCGTGCCGTTGGCGTGCAGGACGGCGTCCAGCGACGCCAGGAACAGCCAACCCATCGCGATCCGTCCCTCGCCGACGTCCCGTTCCAGGCGCGCCAGGTTTTCGACCTCCGGCCGGCGCCAGTCCGACAGCGAGAAGGGGATGCCCCGCTCGCGCAGCGGGTCGAACACGGTCTTCTGCCCGCCCAGGATCCCCCCGGGGAAGTAGATGTCCTTCTTTTCGATGTAGTCCATCAGCGGCAGGACGTTCCAGGGCACGTTGTACAACTGGAAGTACCCGTTCCAGCCCAGCGCCCGACCCACCCCCTTGCTGATCCACGACCGCACGCGCCCCCGGTCCACGACCGACGAGGGCAGCACTCCCATCAGGCGCAGGGCGCGAAACGGCGAATGCGGCGGGTCGTACACGAAAAAGCTGAAATGGCCGTGCTCCCGGGGCGTCACCCCGGTCAGGATGGTGGGGTCGCACGTCGAGGAATACCCGAAAACGGTTCCCAGCGGCGCCTTGTGCGTCAGCACATCGTCCAGGAAGGGGATCCGCTGGGCCAGTTCCCACCCGAACGCATCCACGAACACGGACAGCACCAGACGTCCCGAGCGCGCCATTCCTGCCCCCCAAGACCGTCGCGTTCTTGACGCGCACGGATGCGATGCGCAACGATAGCACACCCGTCCTCCGAGGGACCTGTTCCGGGAGACACGATGCCCGACGCACCTGTGCCGGACCCGACGCTCGACGTCCCGACCGGGCTCCCCGCCCCCCGGCGCCACCTGCTGACCGTCGTGGTGGAGGACTATTTCCAGCACTCCGCCTTCAGCAACCTGATCCAGCCGGACCGCTGGCGGCGCTTCGAGGCCCGGGTGGGCACGAACACCCGGCGGGCGCTGGCGCTGCTGGACGAATACGACATCAAGGCGACCTTCTTCACGGGGGGCTGGATCGCCGAAAAGATGCCCGACATCCTGGCCGAGGTCGCCGGCCGCGGGCACGAAGTGGCCAGCAAGGGCTTCTATCACCGCCCGCTGCGGGAAATGTCCCACCGCGAGTTCCGGGACGACCTCCGGCGCTCCCGCGTGGCCATCGAGCGCGCCTCGGGGGTCCGCTGCTGGGGCCATCGCGTCGCCCAGGGCACCTTCACGCCGGAGGACCTCTGGGCCCTCGACGTGCTGGCTGAGGAGGGCTTCGCCTACGACTCGTCCTTCTTCCCGCGCCTGGCCGACATCCGCAAGGAGCCCTGGCGGCGCTACCCGCACCTGCACCACCACGCCGGGCACGACCTCTGGGAGGTGCCGTTGTCCAGCGTGGGGCCCGCGTGGATGTCCATCCCGGCCGCGGGGGGCAACTACTTCCGCCAGATGCCCCCGGGCCTGATGCGCATGGTGGTCGAATCCTGGGACCGGGCGCTGGACGCTCCGTTCAATCTGTATTTCCACGTCTGGGAACTGGACCCGGAAATGCCGCGCATCGATGCCGTGAACCGCCTGACGCGGGTCCGGCAGTACCGCAACCTGGACAAGATGGAGGGCATCCTCCGGGACTACTTCGCGCGCTACCGGTTCGGCAGCATCGCGGCGCACCTGGGCCTGGACCCGGCCGCACCGGCTGCGACGCGCGCCGCCGAGGATGTCCTTCCGGCCGGCGCACGGGCCTCCAAGCGTCGCAAGGCGTCGCTCCCGCCTTCGGACGAGCCGCCCGTGCCCATCACGATCGTCATCCCGCTGTTCAACGAGGAGGAGGCCCTCCCCTACCTGCGCAACACCCTCGACGAAGCGATGCTGGACTTCTACCGGCGCTACGACGTGAAGTTCGTGTTCGTCGACGACGGCAGCACCGATTCCACCTGGAACGTCTTGCGGACCATGTTCGGCCAGCGGACCAACTGCGCCTTCGTGCAGCAACCGAAGAACAGCGGCGTGGCGGCGGCGATCCTGGCCGGCATCCGGGCCGCCACCACCGAGGTGGTCTGCTCGATCGACTGCGACTGCACCTACGATCCGCGGCAGTTGCTGGAAATGATCCCCATGATGACCGACGGCGTGGACATGGTGACGGCGTCGCCGTACCACCCGCAGGGACAGGTCATGAACGTGCCCGAGTGGCGTCTGGCCCTGTCGAAGGGCCTGTCCTTCCTGTACCGCCGCCTGCTCCACAACCACCTCGCGACCTACACGGCGTGCTTCCGGGTGTATCGTCGCTCGGCGGTGGAGCAGGTCGAAGTGACCGAGGGCGGCTATCTGGGCGTGGTGGAAATGCTGGCCCGGATGGATCTGGCGGGTTCGCGCATCGTGGAGGCGCCCGCCGTGCTGGAGGTCCGCATGATGGGCCAGTCCAAGATGAAGGTGGTCCGGACGATCCGCGGACACCTGGGCCTCCTGGCCCGCATGACCGCGACTCGATTCCGGGGGAAGGTCACGTGACGACGAAAGGCACACGAACGAAAGCGGCTGCGAAACCGGCCCGTGCCGCGGCAGGCGGCGATGCCGGCAACGGCCTGCACCGGGTCCCCGGTCCGCCGCGTTGGGCCGTGGTCGGCGGCGGGATGCTGGGCCTGACCCTCGCCCACCGCCTGGCGGGACAGGGCAAGGACGTCACGATCATCGAGGCCGCCCCGCACCTGGGCGGCCTGGCATCCGCCTGGACGATCGACGGTATCACCTGGGACCGGCACTATCACGTCATCCTGGCCTCGGACGGGCACCTGCGGCGCGTCCTCGCGGAAATCGGCCTGGACGGCGACATGCAGTGGGCGACCACCCGCACCGGCGTCCTGGCCGACGGCCGCCTGATGTCCCTGTCCAACACCATCGAGATGGCGACCTTCCCGGTGCTGAACCTCGTGGACAAGGCGCGCCTGGCCGCCACGATCCTGCATGCCTCGCGCATCGAGGACGGCCGCCCCCTGGAATCGATCCCCGTCGCCGACTGGCTGACGCGCTGGTCGGGCCGCCGCGCCTTCCAGCGCTTCTGGCTGCCGCTCCTGCGCAGCAAGCTGGGCGACAACTACCGGCAGACGTCGGCGGCGTTCATCTGGGCCACGATCCGGCGCCTGTACGCCGCCCGGCGCAGCGGCCTCAAGGAGGAGCGTTTCGGGTACGTCGCCGGCGGCTATGCCCGCGTGCTGGAGCGGTTCGCTTCGACCCTGGCCGCGGAGGGCGTCCACCTGTCCCTGGGCCGTCCCGTCGCGCGGATCTTCGCCGACGCCGGCACCCCGACCGTCCAGTTCGCCGACGGCGCGCGCGAAACGTTCGACCGCGTCGTCGTCACCGCAGCGGCGCCCCTGGCCGCCCGCCTGTGCGACGGCCTGTCGCCCGACGAACAGGCGCGCCTGGCGGGCGTCAAATACCAGGGCATCGTCTGCCCCTCCGTGCTGCTGAAACGCCCCCTGGGGGGCTTCTACGTCACGAACCTGCTGGATCCGGCGCCCTTCACCGGCGTCATCGAAATGTCCGCCCTGGTGGACCGCGACCGCTTCCTCGGCGGGCGCCATCTCGTGTACCTGCCGCGGTACGTGGCCAGCGACGATCCGTTCCTCAAGGTCCCGGACGACCAGATCCGCGCGACCTTCCTCGAGGCCCTCTTCCGTATGTTCCCGGATCTGCGCGCCGACGACGTGCTGGCCTTCAAGGTCAGCCGCGTTCCGTACGTCATGGCGCTGCCGACCCTGCACTACTCGGATCGCCTTCCGTCGGTCCGCACGTCGATCCCGGGCGTCTACACCCTGAACTCGGCCCACATCGTGAACGGCACCCTCAACGTCAACGAAACCGTCCAACTGGCCGAGCGCGGCGCCCGTGCCTTCCAGGGCGAATGGGTCGGCACGGACCTGCCTCCGCTGGACGGACCATGAGGTGACCATGAAACCGATCGCCAGCCTTTCCCTGGACCTCGACAACCTCTGGTCCTACATGAAGGTCCACAACGACCCCGGGTGGGACACCTTCCCGTCCTACCTCGATCTGGTGGTCCCGCGCGTGCTGGACTTCCTGGAGTCCCGACGCCACGCCATCACGTTCTTCATCGTCGGGCAGGATGCCGCGATCGACCGCAACCGCGAGGCGCTGGCGCGCATCGGCAGTTCGCGCCACGAGGTGGGCAACCACTCCTTCGCCCACGAACCCTGGCTGCACCGGTACACGCGGGCCCAGGTGGACGACGAAATCGCCCGGGCCGAGGACGCCATCGTCGCCGCGACCGGCCGTCGGCCCACCGGCTTCCGGGGCCCGGGCTTCAGCGTGTCCACGACCGTCCTGGAGGTCCTGGCCGCCCGGGGGTACCGCTTCGACGCCTCGACCCTCCCGACGTTCATCGGGCCCCTGGCCCGTGCCTACTACTTCATGACCGCGCGCCTGGGCTCCCAGGAACGCGAGGAGCGCGGCGCCCTGTTCGGAACGGTCCGCGACGGCCTGCGTCCGGTGACCCCGTACCGGTGGAACCTGCCCTCCGGCGCCTCCATCGTCGAGATCCCCGTCACGGTCTTCCCGGTGGCCCGCGTGCCCTTCCACCTGTCGTACGTCCTGTACCTTTCGACGTTCTCGGAAACCGCCGCGCGCCTGTACTTCCGCACGGCCCTGGACGCGTGCCGCCGCACCGGCGTCGAGCCCTCGATCCTCCTGCACCCCCTCGACTTCCTGGGCGGCGACGACGTGAAGGAACTGGCCTTCTTCCCCGCCATGAACCTCCCTGCGAAGGTGAAACTGGAACGGGTCTCCCAGTACCTCGGGGACCTCGCGGAGCGCTTCGAGATCCTGCCCATGGGCACCCACGCCCGGGCGCTGGAGGGCCGAGCGGACCTTCCCGTCCGTGACCCGGACTTCGCCGAAATGCCCGCTGCCGCGGCGCCGTGAGGCGTTCATGAACGAACTGGCCCGTCGTCTGACCGCCTCCATGCCCCTGCACGTCGCCGCCCTGATGGTGGTGACGTTCTTCGCCTGGGGCACGCCGGTGCCGACCGGGAACGAGGAGCACTACCTCGTGGTCCTGCGCGGCATGTGGGACCCGTCCTTCCTGCCGAACGACTGGACCTTTTCGACCTCCCTCCCCGACCGCTGGACCTTCGACGCCCTCTTCGGGGCCCTGGCCCTCGTCGTGCCCGTGGAGGCCATCGCCTGGGGCGGTCGCCTGGTCTGCTGGGCCCTGTCCCTCTGGGCCATCCTGCGCATCGGGCGACGGATGTCGGTCCCCCTGCCCCTGGCCGCCGTCGCCACGGCCCTGTGGATCCTGCTGGACCAGTCCCTGGTGGGCGGGGAATGGATGATCGGCTGGTTCGAAGCCAAGGCCGTGGCCTGGGTGTTCCTGCTGCACGCCATCGACGCGGCGATGGCCGGGCGATGGACCCGCGCCGCCGCCTTCGCGGGTCTGTCGGCGACCTTCCACCCGGCGGTGGGCGTGGTCGGCGGCGCGTCCCTGGCCCTGGCGGTCCTGGCGGTGCATCGGCCGTTGCGCGACCTCTGGAAGCCCGCCCTTGTCGGGGTGGCCTGCGGGCTGCCCGGGGTGATCCAGGCCGGCCTCATGACGATCGGCAGCGAACCGTCCACCGTCGACGACTGGCGCTTCCTGTCCACGTCGTTCCTGCGGATCCACATGGACGCCTCGACCTTCGACGTGGGCCTGATGGCGGCCCTGGTCCTGACCATCGCCTTCACCGTCACGTGGGCGCACCGCATGCGGGCACGGCCCGAATTCCGGATCCTGGCCTGGCTGCACGTGATTCCGGCCGTCCTGTTCGCGGTCGGACTGCTGGCCCATGCGACCGGAGCCTGGAACCTGATGGCCCTGACGCCCTATCGACTCCTCCCGGCGATCAGCCTGCTGGCGTTCTGCCTGGCGGGGGCGTCGGCGCTCGCAGAGGCCTCGGTCGGCGCCACGGGAAGGGTCGCACCCCTCCTGGCCGCGGGCGCACTCCTGTGTCTTCCGGCCCTCCCCTCCCTGATCAAGGCCGAGGGCGCCCGACTTGCCAACGCATGGAATCCCCAGCCGGATTCCTACGAACTGGCCTTCGAGTGGATCGCTACGAGCATCCCCGATGGGGAAATCGGACTCGTGCCCCCGTGGAGGGGAGACGCGACCCTCCGCTCCCGTCACGGCCAGGTGGTCCACTGCGCAATGCCTCGATATGACAAACTTTCCGAGTGGCATCGCCGGATCGCAGACCTCCTCGGGGACGTGACCACCGCCGATTCCAGGGACCTTGGCCTGTCGTGGATCCGGGCGAAGGAGGCCTGGAAAACCCTGTCGGAACCCGACGTTGCCCGCCTGGCCTCGGAGTACCGCGCCACCTACCTCGTGACCGAGGCCAACTACTCGTTCCCCCTGGCATTTATCGCCCGCGAAGTGAAGGTCTACCGCCTCGCCCCACCCCCTTGAAATCCGCCCGTTCAGGACAAGTGTTGTGGTGAATTCGAACCGGTTTCCGAGGTGCCTGTCCCCTAAACCTCGTCGGCCTCCGTGCCGATGAAGAGGAGGTTTGCGCGACTCCCCACCCGCAGCGTTTCGTCAGCACGGAGGCGGCGGGGTGGATGGCCTTTCGGGGGGCTGTCCGACGAGGGGTTCGGAAATCAACACGGGGAACGGGGGTACGAAGATGTTGCTGGCCGCACTGAGCCGTCGCGCTCGCGGTCGGGCCATGCAGGTCTGGATGGGCCATATGCCCGGGATCGTGTCCCGGGACGAGTTCCATCGACTGCTGGCCAGGGAACGGGCGCGTTCCGACCGCAATTCGCACGCATTCTCGCTGGTGGTATTCCGGACGTCGGGGGCGCCGTCGAACCTGGTTCGACGCGTCGCCGAACTGCTGCGGGACCAGCGCCGCCTGACCGACGACGTGGGCTGGGTGGATCCGCCCGACCTGGGCGTGCTGCTGCCCGACACGCCCGCCGCGGGCGCGCGCCGCTTCGCCGAAAAGATGCACGCGGTCCTTCAGAAGGGGAGCTGCGACGTCGAGGATCGCATCTACACCTACCAGGGCAACTCCGACGATTCCTCGATGTGGGCGCCTCCCCCCCGTTCGACGGACCGCGGGCAGGCGGAAGCGGCGACCGGTTCGCCCGCCGCCCTGGTGGAGCCGCAGCCCGCCAACCAGGTCGCGCTGGCCCCGACGCGTTCCACGCCGATCGTCCGGGTCGAGGACCTTCGCACCTTCTTCCTGAAGCCGTTGCCGACCTGGAAACGCGCGATGGACATCGTCCTGTCGGCCCTGATGCTGCTGATCCTTGCGCCGGTTTACGCGGCAGTGGCCATCGCGGTGCACCTGTCGGGCCCCGGGCCGATCATCTTCCGCCAGCCCCGGGCGGGCCCGGGCGGCAAGCCGTTCACCTTCTACAAGTTCCGCACGATGGTCCCGAATGCCGAGGCGCTGAAGGCTACCCTGCGGGTGGTCAACGAGGCCGAGGGTCCGGTGTTCAAGATGCGGAACGATCCGCGCGTCACCTCGGTGGGCCGTGTCCTGCGCCGCACCAGCCTGGACGAACTGCCCCAGTTGTGGAACGTGCTGAAGGGCGACATGTCGCTGGTCGGCCCCCGGCCGCCGACCCTCGACGAAATCCCGTCGTACGAGCCCTGGCAGAACCGGCGCCTGGAACTGACCGGCGGAATCACGGGAATCTGGCAGACCAGCGGCCGCCACCAGGTCGGCTTCACCGACTGGATGCGGATGGACGTCCAGTACTCGAACCACCGCTCGCTGGGCATGGACGTGAAACTGCTGGCCAAGACGGTCTGGGCCGTGTTCTCCGGCCGCGGCGCGTCCTGATCCTCGCAACCCTCGCCAACGCACCGAAATGGGGACAGCCTCCGATTTTCGCAAGTCCCCGTTCCCACAGCAGCCGCTGACATCTGGTTTATCGGCGACTCCTCCCGACCTCCCGTACGATCTTCGCAAGCCTTGTCCTGACGGTCCCCAGCCGGTGCGCAGGAAATCGGAGGCTGTCCCCATTTCCCCTGTCCTGACGGTCCCCAGCCGGTGCGCGGGAAATCGGAGGCTGTCCCCATTTCCGAGTTCGTCGTGGTTCACGAGAGGCTCACGAGAGGGCGGGAGATTCGAGGAAGGAGGTCAGAACGCCGCGGCGGTGCGGGCCAGGATCGTGTACTTGGCCAGTCCTCCGACGTCGAAGCCGCCGTAGGAGCCCAGGGCTTCCTTGGCGCGGTCCAGGACGGGCACCTGGGCGGCGACGCCCAGCCGGAACCCCCACAGGTTGAACTGCAGTCCCGCCACGACGAACAGCGACCGGAACGCGCCGGCGTTGTGCAGCCCCTCCAGGCCCTCCAACTGGCCGATGATCGACACCGGGAAGTGCGGCAGGAGGGTCAGGCCGGTGCCGTACTGGAAGACCTCGGCATTCGAGGCCGCGTCCATGTCGCGGACGCGAGCCTGCAGCCAGAGGTCGCCGTGAACCTGCAGCGACACCCACTTCGCGTCCACGCCCGCCACGATGTACGGCGCGAACGTCAGGTACCCGTACAGGTACTTCGAGGCCTGGAACAGGTCCGCCATCAGCGACACGCGCTCGCTGCCCGTGGAGGTCGGCAGGTAGGTCGACAGGCCCACGGTGACGCCCAGGCTGGCGTGCCGCACCGGGAACGTCCAGCCCGTCGCCACGTCGAGGTTCAGGTTGCCCAGATCGAACGACGTTCCCGAGCCCTGGACACCCAGCGACATCGGCACGCCCAGACGCAGTTGCACCTGCTTCAGATCCACGTTCGCGTAAGGCTCCAGGCGGACGTCGGCGGTGCTGTCGGCCAGGCGCCGGGCCAGGAGGATGGCCGAGGTCCGCTGGGCGGTTGGAATCGTCGACAGGTACTTCTGGACCGCCGCGATGTCCGCCGCGCTGGTGATGCCGACCGACTTCAGCGTCGTCGCCAGCGTCGTGGGATTCGAACTGGCCGCGACGATGCCGTTCCACTGGGAATCGGGGATGCTGTCCAGGACGTTCAGGGCCTGGCCGGTGTAGGTCGCGGCCTGCGTCGCGCAGTTCGGGTCCGTCGAGTTGGCGCACGCGGCGGTGACGCCGGTGTCGATCAGGGCGCTGCGGCTGCTGGCGAGGACCAGGTTCAGGGGGACCACCTGTCCGGCGATGCCGATTTCGACGCGGTACGTTTCCGTGGGCGCCTTGACCGAGTGGCCGACGAACAGGTCGCTGCCGGCGAACGGCGGGTCCTTCCGGGTGAAGGTCGCCTTTTCTTCCTTCTTGCCGTTTGTCGCCGGAACGACGCCGGCCGCAGGCGCGTCGATTCGCCGCGGCAGCATCGCGTCCGCCGCGCGGGCGGGCACGGCCGGTGCCGTCGGGGCAACCGTCACGGCCACCGGGGCGGCAGCGATCGGCGCGGGATCCGGCGCGGGATCCGGCGCAGCGCGCAGGACGACGGGTTCGGCGACGGGCTCGACGGCCGGAACAGTCGCGCTGGCGCCCGGGTAGAGCCGGTCGCCAATTCCCGGGAAGAAGTCATCCGCCCGGGCCGTGGCCGAGCCCAGCAGAAAGAACGCCAGCATCGCCGAGGAAAAACAGGGGATGAACGGCGGTTTCTGCACGATCCTTCCCTCCCGGTGGGATTCGCACTCGAAACATCATCGGGATTCGCGCGCCGATTCTCTACCCCATCGCCAAAAGCGGCGCCGGGACTGGCGCATTTCGGAGGGGGCGGAGGCGGAAAATCCGGATTGGTCCTGCGAATGCCCGGGCGGGAAGGGGGGAATCAGGGGTTCGGTCCGTCCCCGAAGGCGCAGTCCACGAGGGTCGAGCGAACGTCCTCGAAGCCCGGGAGGGGGTCCGGAGGCAGGGGATCCACGATCGCGCAACCGGTCGTGCAGGTGCCGGCGATGCGCTGGACGTCGGCGAACACGATCCGCTGGAAGTCCGTTTCGGCATACCGGGCGTTGTAGAAGTCCGCCAGATCGGCCACTTCCCGCGCGACGCCCCGCTCGACCGCCTGGAATCCCGCCACGACCTCGTCCACCAGGCCCTGGCCCGGCACCTTGCGCCCCCGGCCGATGCCCGTGTAGCCCACGCCGTGGGATTCCACCGCCTGGCGCCCTGTCAGGTTGCACCCGTCCACGAACCCCTTCAGCGTCGGGGCGCCCGCCGCCAGGATCCCGGCCACGTCGTCGGCATAGACCCGGTGGCCGGTGCAGGCGATGGCCACCTCGGCCCCCCGCATGGCCTTGGCCAGATCGGGCTGGAAGTGGGCATTCAGGTCCGTGCGCATCAGGTTCTGATCCCCCAGGCGCACGTAGGGGTCCGTCAGCGTGACGTGCGCCCCCCGGCCCAGCAGCAGGCGCGCCAGGGTCAGGGTCGGCGAGTTCCGCGTGTCCTCGGAATCGAACCGGTAGGCCGTCCCCAGCAGCACGAACTTCCGGCCCTCGATGTCCCCGAAGGCCCGCTCGGCCAGGTGAAGCGTCGCCATCGGCGAGGCGTCGTTGATCTTCCGCGCCCGCAGGATCAGGCTGTTCCGACCGTCATGGCCCGCCTCCAGGCGCCGCCACCACAGGAGGATGCCGTCCTTGGGCAGGCAGTGGCCGCCGACGCCGACCGTGGGCACCAGCAGGCCGCCCGTGGGTACCGCCGTGGGGTTGGCGGACGCGCCGTCGGTCTGGGCCAGGCGCACGTTCACCGCGTCCCGCAGCGCGAAGAAGTCCACCTCGTGGTCGTCGCACCAGCGGACGACCTCGGCGGCGTAGGCGATCCGGACGTCGCGGTAGGCGTTTTCCAGGGTCTTGACCATTTCCCCGGTCAGGCTGTTCGTGGGCAGCAGGATCCCCTGCGTCACGATGCGCCCGTACAACCGGTGGATCAGTTCCGGCGTGGCCGGGTTCAGTCCCGCGACGATCTTGTCGGAATCGCGAACGCGCTCGACCAGGCGGCCGGGCATCACGCGGTTCGGACTGTTGCCCAACAGGATGTCCCGGCCGTCCACCAGGCCGTGCCGGGCGAACAGGTCCCGCACCAGGGTCGCCATGGAGGACGGCGCCAGCGTGGACTCGAACACCACCAGGGGGATGTTGCCGGCCGGGCGTTTCGCCAGCGCCGCCGCCAGGCCTTCCAGGGCGTCGAACAGCGGGCCGTAGTCGGGGCCGAACCCCTTCTTGTCCGTCTGGACGCACACCAGCACCACGTCCGCATCGGACAGCGTGGAAATGTCGTGGGACGCGTCCAGCAGGCCCGCCGCGACCGACTCGGCCACGACGCGGTCCAGGTCCGGCTCGACGCCGCCGATGGGCGACTTTCCCGCGTTGATGGAATCGACCTTCCAGCCGGAGGTCGGCGAGGCGCGCTGGATGACCGTCACCCGGGCGGGCGTGTCGCTGCCCTCGCAGATCCGGGCGTTGGCCAGCATGGCGGCCATCGGCATCCCGACGATCCCGGGCCCGATCACGCCGATGCGACGAACCGACCAGCCCTCGGGCCGGCCATCGATCAAGGTCAGGGGCATGGTGTCCTCCTTGTGAATCGCGGCGAGTTCACGCCGCCTACGGTGCATCAATGAACGTTCGATACCACAGTTCCAGGTTCAGCAGGCCCCACAACCGCCGCCCGAAGGCGTGCTCGCGGTCCAGCAGGCCTTCCACGGCGGTCGTGTCGAACAGTCCGCGCTGGCGGCAACGGTCGGACAGCAGGACGTCCGCGAACAGGTCCCGGGCCTTGTTCCTGGCCCACAGGTGCAGCGGCACCGGGAAGCCCATCTTTTCCTTGCGGGCCAGGATGCGCGCGGGAACGATGTCGCCGATGGCCTTCTTCAGCACGTACTTCATTTCGGCCCCCTTGAACTTCATCGCGGGGGGCATGCAGGTCACCAGGTCCACCAGGCGGTGGTCCAGCAGCGGCACCCGGGACTCCAGCGAGTGGGCCATGCTGACCCGGTCCTCGACGTGGAGCAGGGCGGGCAGGCTGGACACCATGTCGAAATGCGTCATGCGGTTGAAGAAGGACTGCGTGTCCGGGTGGTTGAACACCGACTGGAACCGGGCGAACGTCCCTTCGTGATCGAACGCCGCCCGGAAGTCGTCGGTGAACAGGCTGACCATGCCGCCGCTGCGGTCCACCAGGCGGAAATACCGGCGGTCCTGGGGCTCGAAGGCGCCCTCGGACCAGAACTCCCGCAACATCGGCACGTACTGCTTCAGGTACGGCAGGTTCGGCAGGATCGACTTCAGCGACACGATGTGCTCGCCTTCCTCGTTGTTTTCGAAGATGGCGCCCTTGATGGCCTGCTCGAGGTAGGCCACGACATACCGCGCGTAGCCGCCGAAGATCTCGTCGCCGCCCTGCCCTCCCAGCGCCACCGTGACCTGCTTGCGCGCGAAGCCGGACACGATGTACTGCGGGAACAGGCCGGGGCCCGCCGCCGGTTCGTCCATGTGCCAGGCCAGGTGCGGCATCAGGTCCACGAACTCCTGCTCGGTCGGGTGGATCACGAAGGACGTCGCCCCGCAGGCGTCGGCCGCGACGCGGGCGTACTCGGACTCGTCGAACTCCGGCCCCTCGGCGAAGGCGCCCGTGAAGGTCTTCAGCGGCTCGCCGGCATACCGCGCGGCCAGCATCGTCACCAGGGACGAATCGGTTCCCCCCGACAGGTAGGTCCCGACGGGCACGTCCGAGCGCATCTGCAGGCGCACCGAGTCGGCGATCGTTTCGCGGATCCGGTCCTTGAAGTACTCCTCGGTGTGGTACGTGTCGACCTGGAAGCGGGGCTCCCAGTACAGGGTATCGCGCACCGTCAGGTCGCCCAGGTCGATCGTGAGGTAGTGGCCCGGCCGGACCTTGACCACCCCGTCGAACATCGTGGCGTCGGACAGACAGAACTGGAACGTCAGGTAGTCGCGCACCGCGGCGGCGTCCGGCTGGGCGCGCACGTCCGGGTGGCGCAGCAACGCCTTGATTTCCGACGCGAACAGCAGCCGCTCGGGGGTCGCGTGCAGGTACAGCGGCTTGATGCCGAAGTGGTCCCGGGCCGCCACCGCGATGCCCCGCGCCCGATCCACCAGCAGGAAGGCGAACATCCCGTTCAGGCGCTCGACGAACGCGGGGCCGTGCTGCAGGTAGCCCTGCAGGATGACCTCGGTGTCGGACGCGGTCTGGAACTGGCACCCCAGGCTCTTCAGTTCCTCGCGCAGCTCGACGTAGTTGTAGATTTCGCCGTTGAACGCGATGACGGCCGGACCGCTGTGCATGGGCTGGTGGCCGGTGGCCAGATCGATGACCGACAGGCGCAGGTGGTGCAGGCCGACAGGACCGTCGATCCACTGCCCCTCGTCGTCCGGACCGCGATGGCGAATCACGTCCGCCATGCGGGTCAGCACGTCCGACTCCACCCGGTTTCCGGGACGCTGGAACACACCGACCAGTCCGCACATCGGGACTCACCAAAGGTTCGAAAGGCCGCTACATTCTAAGGGGGTGTCGGGCGATCGCAAAACCGGCGACACCGAAAAGCCGCCTCAGGGCAACGATTCGTAGTCCCTGCGGGGGGGCGATCGATGTCCGCTCTTTTCCTGCGGCCTGGGTCGGGGTACGCTGCGCAGGTACCCCCGGTCGATC
>CAINDP010000040.1 GCA_903847405.1 uncultured Myxococcales bacterium
ACCGGGAGGTTTCTTTGTAGTTGGTGATGGGCTTCGCGCACAGATGTAGATGAAACGGGCGATACTCGGGTAGCGCTGGCTCGGAGGTCGTCTAGTCAATGGTGCTCTGAGCCCGTTTTGGAGTTGGACCGGGGACCCCTTGAAGACAAATGAATGCAGCCCGGCGGTTGTCGGAGCGCGGTTTGTAGAGTTGGTGAGCGGGGGTCCCACGCCAGCGCGAAGGAGGGGGGATGGAAGTCGTCCATCGGTGTTGCGCGGGTCTGGACGTGCACAAGGAAAGCGTCGTTGCGTGCGTGCGGATGGCGGAAGGGAACGGGGCCTCGCGAGAGGTGCGGAGCTTCGGGACCATGACCAGGGACCTTGAGGAACTGTCGGACTGGCTTCTGGAGCGCGGTGTGACGGACGTCGCGATGGAAGCGACGGGCGTGTACTGGAAGCCGGTGTGGCACGTGCTGGAGGACAGCTTCGAGTTGGTGCTGGCGAACGCGGCTCACATCCGGAACGTGCCCGGGCGGAAGTCTGACGTCAACGATGCGACGTGGATTGCGGACCTGCTGGCGCACGGGCTGATCCAGCCGAGTTTTGTTCCGCCGGCGGGGACGCAGGAGTTGCGGACGCTGACACGGACGCGGAAGCAGCTCAGCCGCGAGGTGGCGCAGCACACGCAGCGGATCCAGAAGGTACTGGAGGACGCGAACATCAAGCTGTCGAGCGTGGCGAGCGAGGTGCTGGGCGCGAGTGGCCGTGCGATCCTGAGAGCGCTGATCGCGGGGCAGACGGACCCTGAGAAGCTGACGGACTTGGCCGAGGGTCGCTTGAAGGCGTCGAGGTCGGCGATCGTCGAGTCCCTGAGGGGACGGGTACTACCGCATCACCGTACGCTGCTGCGGGTGCATCTGGGCCTTGTCGAAGCGCTGGAGAAAGAGATCGCCGGCCTGGAGCAGGAGGTCCGGATCGCGCTCCGCAGCCAGCCCGGGAAGGTCGAAAGGCTCTGCACGATGCCTGGCCTGGGACCCACGTCCGCACAAACGCTCGTGGCCGAGATCGGGATGGACATGTCGCGCTTCCCGACGCCGGGCCACCTGATCTCTTGGGCGGGTCTGTGTCCTGCGATGAACGAGAGCGCTGGCAAGAAGAAGTCCACCCGCTTGCGTCCGGGCAATCCGTGGCTGAAGACGATGCTGGTGCAGGCAGCGTGGGCTGCTACGCGGAAGAAGGACGGGTACTTGCGAGCGCAATTTGTCCGCATCCGGGCCAGGCGTGGGCCGAAGAAGGCCGTGATCGCCGTCGCTTCGTCGATGCTGAAGGCTGCCTACTTCATCCTGCGCGACGACGTCGACTACAAGGATCTCGGGTCAGGATACTTCGACGTGGTGGACAAGGCTCGCCTAAAGAGTCGCCTTGTAAAAAAGCTCGAGGGACTGGGCTACAAGGTCGACCTCTCGGCGGAAGCCGACGCCAACTGACCGGGAGGTTTCTTTGTAGGACCTGCGGGACCCGACGGGGTGACGGCGACCTGTTCGCCCGTAGGGCGGCGCGGCCCACTGTTTGAGGCCCCCGCAGGGGGCCGAGTCTGGGCCGCGAAGGACGCCGGCCCCCAGTCGGGTGCGGGGGCACCGGCGCGGCCCCGCCTTCCCTCGCCCCGGACCCCTGCCCCGGACCCCTGCCCCGGCACGCGAGGCACCGCTCAGAGAGCGGGCGTCGTCGGGGCCTTGCCGACGGGTTCGACGTCCCCGTTCGTCGGAGTCCCGATCGTATGCCAGGAATCGAGGGTCACGGTCGGGTCCCGGCCGTCCTCGAAGTCCGCCAGGAGGTAGTTCCGGTAGCCCGGCGGTTCGTTCCTGTCGGTCCACCGCGACACCGAGGCCCAGGTCCCGGTGTTGACGAAGGCGACACCCCGCGACAGGGGCACCAGGGTCGGCCGGTGGGTATGCCCCATCGTCACCACGTGCACGGGCAGCAGGTTCGCGATGGAACGGGCGTACTGCGGCAGTTGCCGGTCCACCGTGAACACGTCCTCCCCGTGGACCGCCCGCTCGTACACGAAGAACACCAGCGGGAAGCAGGTCAGGGGCACCATCAACTGGATCCACAGGGGGATCGGGACCAGCGCCAGGGTGACGGTGCCGCCGATCATCAGCAGCGAGATCAGCAGGCGGTCGATCCAGAATTCGCGGACGATCCGGTAGAAGCGGTAGGTGATCGGCGGCCGCTGTAGGTTCGTCAGCGCCGTGACCGTCACGTCGGCGATCCGGTTGTCGGTCGCGACCCTCTGCAACCGGTCGTCGTAGCCCTCGGGCGGCTTCAGCAGCAGTTTCTTCCCGCGCAGCAGGCGCGCCATCACTTTGATGCTGCCCAGGAACCACGGCATCACGATGCCCCGGCGCGAGAACGCATAGAAGCGCAACCAGTGGGCCGCGTAGGAAAAGATGTTCTGGATGTAGTCCGTCGAGTGCGGGTTGAAGTAGCCCATGCGCGTCATCAACTGGCGGTTCGACAGGTTGCCCATGGGCAGGGCCAGACGCTCCTCGTCGGCGATCCGGACGGTCGGGTGCAGCAGGAACCGGAACGACGAGTAGTAGTCGTACTGGTTGCCGTGCTCGGCGTAGATTTCGCCCGGGCGATAGAAGAACCAGGGCTCGAAGCGGATGGCCGCGGTGTCGCAGGTGCCGCCGCCGGCCTTCACGGTCGCGAGCAGTTCGTCCACCACGACCTGCTGCACCTCGGGGAAATGGAACTCGCGATCGTGGTTCCCCATCACGATCACGACCCCGTGGCCGCTGCACAGGACCCGGGCCAGCGTCCGGACGAAGACCGGGTGGTGGTCCAGCACGCGCTGGCACTTCCAGGCGGACTTGGGGCCCGTCGCCTCCATGCCGGACAGGCGCTCGGCCCGGTTCACCGGCCAGGGCGGCGCGTCGGGGACCGCGCACACCAGGTCGAAGTCGAGGATGTCGCCGTTCAGCACCAGGGTGAAGGTCGCGTCGGCCGGGAGGCTGTCCAGGGCCCGCACGACCAGCCGCTCGAAGTCCGGGTCGAAGACGTGCCGGGCGGACTTGTACGCCTTCCACCCGTCGGCGTGCTCCTCGACGTCGCAGAGGTGCAGGTCGCTGACGACGAGATAGCGGTGCATGTCCCCCCCGCGTCGATGGTCCGCCCCCAGTATACGCGGTCCGTCCGGGTGCCGGGTGGGCGGCCGGCGATTTCCCGTGCGGCGCGAGGGGTGGAAGTGCTAGGATCCCCGGCCATGGTGGACTGGATCACCGAGCCTGCGGACCTCGCGACCCTGGCGGCCGAACTGCATTCCGAATCGGTCGTGGCCGTCGACACCGAATCCGACAGCCTGCACCACTACCAGGAAAAAGTGTGCCTGATCCAGGTGGGACGCCGCCAGGGCCCGCCGGTGCTGGTGGACCCGCTGCGGCTGCGGGACCTGTCGCCGCTGGCGGCACTGGCCGCGGACCCGTCCGTCGAACTGGTCTTCCACGGCGCGGACTACGATGTCGCGTGCCTGAAGCGGGATTTCGGCTTCGTCTTCGCAAACCTCTTCGACACGATGATCGCCTCGCGCTTCCTGGGCGAAACGGACTTCGGGCTGGCGGCCTGCCTGAACCGCGAACTGGGCGTCCACGTGTCCAAGGACGAGCGGCTGGCCGACTGGTCGGTACGCCCCCTGGACCCCGAGCGGGA
>CAINDP010000041.1 GCA_903847405.1 uncultured Myxococcales bacterium
GGGGCCTCCTAGAAAATAAATGTGGACCCCACCCGCAGGAACGGGCGTACCCTTTCGGCATGGACGTTCGTGACCTGCAACACCCCTCGGATCTGGACTGGACGCGCGTTGCGTACCCGGTCGCGGTCGAACCGAAAATCGACGGATGCCGCTGCCTCGCCGCCGTGGATTCGACCGGCGCCGTCCGCGCCACGTCCCGCCTCGGAACCGAATGGACCGCGATCATCCCGGCGCTTTCCGACCTGGCGCGCTTCCCGGGTGTGGCGTTCGATGGCGAAATCGTGGTCGGCGGCGCCTGGGGCCGGACGAACGGCGCGATCCATCGCCGCACCCTGTCCACGTCCGACCTCGCGGCCGTCCAGTTCCACGCGTTCGACCTGCCCGATCATCCCGGGACGTACACCGAACGCCGCGCCGCACTGGCCGCCCTGATCGCGATGCTGCCCGCGGGGTCGCGTGTCACCATGACGCCCGCCGTCCTGTGCCCGGACCGGGCCGCGGTCGAAACCGAGTTCCGCCGCGTGGTCGGGGCGGGTGGCGAGGGGATCGTCGTCAAGCGGCTGGCGGACCGGTACACGGCGGGCCGTACCGGGTCGTGGGGCAAGCTGAAACCGCAGCCGACCACGGACGTTTTCAAGGGCGGCCGGTGCCTCGAAATGCTGAACGGCCGTGTCCATCGTGTCCGCCATGATCGCGCCCCTATCTCCGCATCGTGAACAGCGTCCGCTGCAGCGCCGCAATCGACGCCCGCGGCCATTCCTGTCTCACTACCGATTCGACCCTGGCCAGCATCGGATACCGAGGCTTGATGTCCATATGCGGCTGCAGCCAGTACGCCGGGACGATCTTCCGGGACAGGTCGGACGGGCGGTAGTAGATGCCCGGGTAGATTTTCCCCGAAAGCACCTTGAAGTACCCAGGCTCGTTGACCCGCTTGACCTTCAATTCCTTGCCGATGCTTGCGCCACCCAGGGTTTTCGCGCCAGCCACGTTTGGACGCCGGGACGGGATGATCGCCTTCGTGATGTCCGGGCGGGGGGCGCGGGGACCCTTCGCGAGAGGCATCCAGATCGGCTTGTCGCCGGGTTTCTTGCGCCCGGATTCGCCCGTGATCTGCGACGGCATGAACCAACGCGAGTCGAGGAACCCCACGGTCCCGGTGAGATTCGTCTTCGTTGCCTGGGTCACGTGCAGGCCGCGCTGCACGAACGGGGTCCGGATGTGGAAGTACCGGGGCAGGTCGGACGAAATGCGCTTGCGGGCGACGAAGAGGCACGAATCGATGCTGGCCTTGATCGCGTAGGGGATCTGTTTCGGCCAGCGAGACAGCGCCGCCTCTATCTGCGTGGTGTCGATCTTGACGTCCAGGTCGAGCAACGGGGCCTCCTACGGTGCGGGCTTCTCGATGCGATAGTTCACCGTGACGTTGTTCGCGAGCGGCGCCGCGCCGAGGTTGACGATGTCCACGAACACGTTGCCGTCCGTCGCGTAGCAACCTTGGACGAACGGCAGTTCGCCGGCCGTCACGTTGCCCTCGATGGTCGCGAAAACCTTGTCTCCGGCCTCGGCGTAGGTGTTCGCCTCGGTCAGTGTCGCCTGCGCTCCGGCCGCGGTCCCCACGCCACCGGTGATGCTGTTGATCGGCTTGTTGCCGCCGTGCGCCAGGCGCACATCGACGGGTAGCACACTGCCTCCGATAACGGCATTTCCCGTAGTTCCCAAGTTGCGGAACGCCCCATCTCGCGCGGCGCTGATCACCTCGACCGCCGTCTCCGGAGTGGCGCCGATGTAGAGTCCGACACGGGCGAAGAGTTGGTCTGTTGCCATGTAGGCCTTGAGAACGTCATCCACCAGGCGCACTTCGATACGGGTACCGTTTCCGTTCGGATCGGAC
>CAINDP010000042.1 GCA_903847405.1 uncultured Myxococcales bacterium
GAACGGCTACATCACGCGCCGGGCGATCGACGAGGTCTACCGGCACATCGACGCGGCCAACGTGGACCTGAAGGCGTTCGACGACGCGTTCTACCGCCGGGAGTGCGATGGATCCCTGGCGCCCGTCCTGGCGACGCTGGAAGCCCTGGTCGCCATGGGCGTGTGGGTCGAGGTCACGACCCTCGTCATCCCGGGCCTGAACGACTCCCCGGAAGCGATGCGGACGGAAGCCGCCTGGATTCGCGACCACCTGGGCGCCGACGTCCCCCTGCACCTGTCCGCCTTCCACCCGGACTACCGGATGCTGGATCGGCCGCCCACGTCGGCGACCACAATCCACGCCTGTCGCGACGCCGCCCGGGCCGAAGGTCTGCGCTACGTCTACGAAGGCAACCTGGAAACCGACGCCCGGGACACCCATTGCCCCGCCTGTGACGCCGCCGTGGTCCGGCGCACCTGGGGGTCGGTCCGGGACATGGCGCTGACCGACGGTCGATGCCGCCAGTGCGGCACCCCGATTGCCGGAGTCTGGTCCTGACGCCCGGGAAATCCCCCTGCTCGCGCCCCCCGCGAAATCTGGATCGTCCCGAGTCGGCTTCGGCTCCGGCGAGAGTTTCCTGCGGAAACCCATCGCCTGCGCCTGCGCGCTCGGGAGAACACCGGGAATTGCCTTCCGCGGCCCACCGTGGCAATCTTGGCCTCCTCGGAGGTGCCCCGATGGACGAGCATGCTCACCTGTTCGCACTGCTGCTGGCGGGGGGCAAGGGCACACGCTTCTGGCCCCTGTCCCGCGAAGACCACCCGAAACAGTTGCTGAAACTGTTTTCCGAGCGGACCCTGGTCGAGGAAACGTACGACCGCATCCGCCCGCTGGTCCCGAACGAGCGGATCCTGGTGGCGACGTCCCTGGGCCTGGCGCCCCGCCTGATGTCGCTGTTCCCGGACATCCCCCGCGAGAATTTCATCATCGAGCCCGTGGCCCGCAACACGGCCCCGTGCATCGCGGTCGCGGCCAACGTCGTGCACCAGCGGGATCCGGACGGCATCGTCGCGGTGCTCCCCTCGGACCACTTCGTTTCGGACGTCGCCGGCTTCCTGGACATCATGACGTGCGCGGAACTGCACGCCAGCCGCGGCAAGATCGTCACGCTGGGCATCACGCCGACCCACCCTGAAACGGGCTACGGGTACATCCGCTTCGGCGAGTTTGAGGAGGATCTGGCGCATCCCGAGGCCCGGCACCGCAGCCGGTCGATCCAGGCCTTCGTGGAAAAGCCCGACCATGCGACGGCCGTGTCCTACCTGAAGGCGGGCCGCTACCTGTGGAACAGCGGGCTGTTCATCTTCCGCACCGACGTGATGCTGGAAAAGGTCCGCACCCACCTGCCCAGTCTGGCGGACGGCGTCGAGGCCCTGGCGGCGCTGGGCACGGCGGCACCGGAAAGCGACGAGGTCCTGAAGGTCTGGTCCGACATGCCGTCGATCAGCGTGGACTACGGCGTCATGGAAAAGGCCGAGGGCCTGGTGGTCATCCCCGCCTCCTTCGGCTGGAGCGACGTGGGCACCTGGCGCGCGCTGACGGCGTTCCCGACCGACGAGAACGAAAACTTCGTCTTCGGCCGCGTCCTGGCCGTGGACTCGCAGCAGAACGTGCTGTATTCGTCGGCGGGCCTGCTGGCGACGCTGGGCATCCAGAACATGGTCGTCGTCGTGACCCGCGGCGCCGTCCTGGTCTGTCCCGCGGACCGCACCCAGGACGTCAAGCAACTGGTCGAGGAACTGAAGAACCGCAACCAGACCGAGTACTTGTAGAACAACTGGGCGGTACCGCCCCCTCCCCGCACTGGGACTGGCTGATTCACACCCCGGAGGCATCATGAAAGTCGCGTTGATCGGACTGCCCCAGAGCGGCAAGACCACCATGTTCCGGGCCCTGACGGGCGCCGGGGGCCACCGCGAAAAGGGCGCGTTGAACCTGGGCGTCGTCAAGGTGCCGGACGCGCGCGTCGATCGCCTGTCGGACATCTTCCAGCCCAAGAAGAAGATCTATGCCGTCATCGAGGTCGTCGAGGCCAACGCGCCCCACGCGTCGGAAAAGAAGGCCGGCCAGTCGGCCCTGGACGCGGCGTTCCTGAACCTGGTCAAGCCCATGGACGCCTTCCTGCTGGTGGCCCGGGCCTTCGACGAGGCGGGGCTGAACGAGCCCGGCGCCGACGTGGAAACGATCCTCGGCGAGTTCCTGCTGGCCGACCTGATGGTCCTGGAATCGCGCCTGGAGCGCGACTCGCTGGATCACAAGAAGGGCAAGCCCGGCATGCCGGCCGACGAGCGCGCGGCGCTGGAAAAGTGCCAGGCGCTGCTGAACGAGGGCAAGCGCGTGGTGGACGACCCCGCCCTGTCGGCGGAACCCCTGCTGCGGTCCTACGCGTTCCTGACCAGCAAGCCGGTCATCGTGGTGGCGAACGTCGCCGAGGCCGATGCCGCGGCGGATCGCATCGCGGTGCTGTCGCGCTTCGGCCTGCCGGTCGCCGGCCAGCCCACCTTCGCCTGCTGCGCACAGGTGGAAGCCGAAATCCAGGAACTGCCCGAGGAGGAGCGCCCCGAGTTCATGGAGGCCATGGGCATCACGGAACCGGCGATGAACGTCGTGATCCGCGAAATCTACCAGGCCCTGGGGTTGATGTCCTTCCTGACCAGCGGCGAGGACGAGTGCCGGGCCTGGACGATCCGCAAGGGCACCCCCGCCCCCCAGGCCGCCGGCACGGTCCACAGCGACATCGAAAAGGGCTTCATCCGCGCCGAGGTCATCGGCTACGACGAGTTCATCGCCCTGGGCAGCGAGGCCGCCGCCAAGAAGGCCGGGAAGTACCGTCTGGAAGGGCGCGACTACGTGGTCCAGGACGGCGACATCATCCATTTCCGGTTTAACATTTGATACGGCCGTCGGCTCGGCTTCGCTCGCCGCGGCCGTATCAGCCTCGCGTTGAAACGACTCGCATCGCTCGCTTTGCTCGCTGCTCGCGCCTCACGCTCGGCGTCGCGGGGGGCACGGCTTCGCTGCGTGCCCCTGGCGTAACGGGGTCAGCCCGCGAATGCGAACCGCCCGGCCACGCACTCACGTAGCGAACGGGTGGCCCCGTTAGACCGGTCCCCTGAACGTCGATGAAGGAGGCACACGATGTCCCGGCTCAGTGGCCCATGTTTCCCGAAGCCGCCGAGGATCCGCGCGGTGGACTTCCTGCTGGTCACCGCACTGACCTTCGCCGCCTGCGACGCTGGCGACCGGCCCGTCCCCACGGTCTATCCCCTGCCTGCGCCCTACGCCGACATCGCCATCGACTACCTGCCGTTCGAGTACCTGCAGGACGGATGCAGCCAGAGGGCTTCGTACCTTGGGCTGGAACTTGCCGTGCGCGGGGTGGTGACGATCGCCGTGGACGCCCAGACCTGCGACATGGGACTGGGACTCCGGGGACCTTTCGGCGAGCCCTGGCGGCACCACACCGTTCCGGCCATCCTGGGAGAAGGGGGCGTGCCGCAGCTCATCGACCCCTTGGCGAGTCCCGGGTTCCTGACCCTGGACGCGTGGCTGGCCGGCCTCACCGACGACCCCGTGCGGGTCTCCCTCGCACCGATCGCCTACCCGACCACCCACACGCCCGAGGCCGTCTGCGGCACCGTCGAAACTCCCATACCCCCGCTGCCGGCGACGCTGCCCGACATGACGCCCTGGCTGCTCGAGAACGTGATGAGCGACTGCTCCACGCTGCGGCAATTCCACCGGGACTCGCCGGTGTACGACCCGGCCCGCGAGGCGCGCCTGATCGCCCGAACGACGGAACTGGTGAAGGCCATCCAGGCACTGGGCCTGTTGGACGAGAGCATGAACCCCGGATTGATGGACCGGTTGGCCCTGGCGCCCTGGTGCCCGGACCCCGTCCCGAAGTAGGAACGCCTGCGCACGAAAGCCCGGCACCACACGTCACGGCATGGCGGCCATCAGTTTCTGCCACAGCAGGTTGTCGAAGGACGACAGCGCGGACTGGGGTTCCACGCCGGTGGCCTCGCCGTGCCGCACGACGACCAGGTCCCGGCTCTTCACCACGTAGATCTTCTTGTCCCCCTTGCCCAGGGCGGCGACCAGGTCGGCGGGCGCGTCCGGGATCAGGGGACCGAAGCCCGCCACGGCCGGCGCCCCCGGCAGCAGGAACGACGCCTTGCCGTTCAGCCACCAGAGGTAGCCATACGACGTGTTCAGGTCCTGGGACGTGTCGAGCATCTGCCCGTAGTACGCCGCGTCGGTCAGCAGCGGCGTGCCGTCCCAGGCGCCGTCCCCCAGGATCATCAGGCCGAAACGGGCCATGTCCCGGGCCGATGCCGCAAGGGACTTCGCCGCCCACCCCGAATCCTGCATGCCGATCACCGCGTGCAACCGCTGCGCCGAATACGCGTCCCGATCGATGCCCGTCGCGGCGCCGATCACGTCGGCCAGCACGTAGTAGGCGGGAGTGTTGTAGAACCACGTCGTCCCGGCGTCCGCCTCGTATGCCAGCGACTCGTCCAGCCCGCCGGTCATCGTCAGCAGGTGGCGCACCGTGATCGCGGCTTCCTTGTCGGCCGGTGCGGTCGACCACCCCGCCCCCAGGTAGCCGGTGACCGTCCGGGTGATGTCCAGCGCCCCGTCCTGCACGGCCAGCCCGCACAGGAATGCCATGACGCTCTTGGCCGCCGACGCGATCACGCCGCGGGTATGCGGCCCCCATCCCAGCCAGTAGCGCTCGGCGACGATGCGGCCCCGGTACAGGATCAGGAACGCGGTCGAGTTGTTGTCCCCCACATACCCGATGGCCTCCTCCAGTTTCGCGGGGTCCCAGCCGAGGTCCGCGGGCGCGATCGTCCGCCACTCGTCCCCGGTCAGCGGAGGGTAGTAGAGGCCGTCGGGCGCCCCGGGGTCGGCCACGCCATCGTTCGGGGACGCATCGACGATCGCATCCGGGGGGCTGGAATCAGGGTCCGCACGGTCCGACCTGCACGCGCCCGACGCCAGGAACGCACCGCAGATCAGCAGCGGCATCCCGCCGACGCGATGCATCCCGGTCATCCGATGGCCTCCCCTTCCCACATCGTGAAGGGGGTGAACCCGCGCACCAGGACGGTGGTCGACATCCAGGGCTTCGGCAGGTCGAACCCTTCCAGGCGCGATTTGCCCCGGACCAGCCAGGACTTCGCACCGTCGGTGCCGACGTGGAACGCGAACGACCACATCTTGCCGGCCTGCTCGCGCGCCATGTGCCCGCGGGCGAACAGGCTGAACGGCCACATCCGCCAGGCCGCGCCCGGAAGGGGCATCAGCGGCGTCGCGCTGGTGATGTACCGCTCGTTGTTTTCGGCGGTCGCGACGACGTCGATCCGGCCGTCCGTTTCGGTCCACTGGACCGCGACGCCCCGCTTGGCCAGGTGCGCGCTTTCTGCCCACTCGACGACCGCGGGGTCCGAGTTGCACAGGCGCATGACGTGCATCACCGTCTTGCGGCCCGGATACTCGACGGGGATCAGGATCCCCGCGTCGTAACAGTCGTGGAAGTCGTTCGCTTCCTGGCCGGGCCGCGGGTCGTACAGGCGGCTGTAGTGGAACAGCCCGACCGCATAGCACGCCATGCCCGGCAGCAGTTCGTGGATGCGCGCCCCCTTCGGGACGAAGGACGCCATCGAACGCGCCGGGACCACGTTGACTGTCACGAGCACGTCGCCCGCCTTCCGGATGATTTCGGCCATCGTCCCTGCTCCGTTGAAGCCCGCGGGGAAGACCCCCCTCCGCCTGGCGCAATCCTAGTCGTGTTCCGCCACCAGGAAAAGCCCGGGTTTGCGACACTTGGACGGCTGCCGCCAGCCGGTCGCGGTGGTAGGGTATGCGTGGCAGGTGGGAGGGAACATGGAACTGCTTCGACGAATCGTACGGTTCGCCCCGCTCGCCACGGCCCTCGCCCTGGCCGCGTGCGCCGCGCCCGATCCCTGGCCCCCGACCTGCGGCCTCGTTCCCGCCACCCGAACCCTGGTGGACCGGATGGATGCCGACCGCTGGCTGGGCTGGATTCGCGGGATGTCCGGCGCGGAACCGGTGACCGTCGGGGGAATGGTCACCACCATCGAAACCCGCGACACCCGGGCGATGGCGGCGGGCCTGCCCAACGCCCGGGCCTTCGAGTGGCTGCTGGAGCAGGTGCGCGCCCGCTTCCCCGAGGACGCGATCGAGGTCCAGACCTTCCGCGAGAACTGGCGCAACCTCACGGTCACCCGGCGCGGACGGACCCGGCCGAACGAGGTGGTCCTGGTCACGGCCCACGTGGACAGCCTGGTGATCGACGCCGACAAGGAAGACCCGTCGCCGGGCGCCGACGACGACGCCACGGGCGCGGCGACGCTGCTGGAACTGGCCTCCATCCTCCCCGACGCCGACCTGAAACGCACCGTGCGCCTGGTCTGGACCATGGGCGAGGAACAGGGCCTGGTCGGGTGCGAGGCCTGGGCCGATGCCCACGACCTTTCCGACATCCGCGCGGTCCTGGACCTGGACATGCTGGGGTGGGACGGCCTGGGCCGTCGCACGATGCAGGTGCACATGGACGACACCCCCGGCTCGACGCTGCTGGGGACCTGCGTCGCCACCGCGAACCTGGCCTATGGACTGGGCCTCGCCGTCGAACCGCGGGTCGGGGCCCTGGCGATGGGCAACTCCTGCCACTCCGCGTTCTGGCACCGCGGCATCCCCGCCGCGATGATCAGCGAGGACGTGACCACCGTCGAAGCCCTGAACCCCTTCGCCCACACCATCGGGGACACCGTGGACACCCTGGCCCTGCCCTTCGCCTTCGACGTGGCGCGGGCGGCGGCGGTCACGGCGCTGAGCCTGGCGGAAGCGGTGGACGGCGAGGCCGTGCCGGATCGGTGACCCCTACCGCGCCTTGCAGACGTTGAACGTGCACCGGCCCGACGCGCAGTCGGAACTGAAGGTGCACGCCACCCCGTTGCCCAACTGCTTGCCGCCACCGGAACCCGCCTTGCACACGCCGAAGGTGCACCGGCCCGACGCGCAGTCGGAACTGAAGGTGCAGGCGATCCCGTTGTCCAACGCCTTGCCGCCCCCCGACGCCGCCTTGCACACGCCGAAGGTGCAGCGGCCCGACTGGCAGTCGGAACTGAACGTGCAGGCGATCCCGTTGCCCAGCAGCTTGCCGCTTTCCGACCCCGCCTTGCAGACGTGGGACGAACAGTTGCCCGACGCGCAGTCGGACCCGTACTGGCAGGCGACCCCGTTGTCGAACTGCCTGCCGCCGCCCGAATTCGGCCGGCAGACGCGGGACGAACAGTTGCCCGACGCGCAGTCGGACCCGTACTGGCAGGCGACCCCGTTGCCGAACAGCCTTCCGCCGCCCGAGTTCGGCCGGCAGACGCGGGACGAGCAGTTGCCCGACGCGCAGTCGGACCCGTACCGGCAGGCGACCCCGTTGGCGAACTGCCGGGCCGCCGCGCGCGCGGGCGCCAACGCCAGTGCCGCAACCAGCACCGTCCACAGCCAGGCCGGAACGAGTGTCGCGCGGTCGCACCCAGGGAACCCGCGGCCGGGCCGTTTCATCGTCGAATCCTCCAGCGACGGTATTGTGGACCCGGTGCAGACGGGGGGCAATGGACGAAGCCGCATCCTCGCCGTTCCGGATCAGGGAGTCGCAACCCTGTCCGCGAACCGCGCCAGGAATGCCATCTCGATCATCCGGGCGCAGGCCTCGGAGGACAGGGTGCTGGTGTCCAGCATCAGGTCGTACCAGCGGGGGTCGCTGGTTTCGATGTCGAAGTGCCGCCGCCCGAAGTCGATCCGCCCGGCATCCATTTTCAGGATGTCGGCCCGGGCCTCCTCCGGCGACAAGCCGTGGGATTCCGCCACGCGGGCGACGCGGATTTCGATCGGGGCATAGGCCCGGACCCGCAGCGTCGTCAGCGGATTCAGCAGGAAGCACGCGCCCCGGCCGACGATCACCGCGCGTCCGTGGTACGCGATCGTCATCAGGACGGTCGACAGGTGCCGGACGTAGTCGTTCCCCGACATCCTCCTCCCGCCGAACACGTCGGTGACCCAGTCCGCAAAGCGGCCCTGCACCCGTTCGTCCACGGATTCGACCACGGCCTTGCGGACGTTCGCCGTCGAGGCGATCCGTTCCACGATCTCGCGGTCGTAGTAGGCGAACTCCAGTTTCTGGGCCACCAACCGCGCGATGCGGGCGCCCAGCGCGCCGTGCTCCCGGGACACCGCGATCACGGGTCCCCAGACGTGGCCGGGCAGCCGGATCTGCTCCCGATCGATCGATCGGCTCTGCTCCTGCCAGGTCCGGATCTGTCGATCGACGTACTCCTCGACGCTCTGGGGAGTCATGGTGGCTGCACCTCGCCTGCCGTCCACTCCAGCATGACGCCTCCATCCGAAGGGTCAATCAGGCCGTTCCTCAGGTACCCATGAGGGCGTTCCCGATGCGATCCGGCCCGGTCATCCCCCTTTCGTCGGGCCTGCCCCTTGACATCGACATTGAATGATTCAATGTTAAACGGGTTGATTGGGAGGTCGGGTCCATGCCCACCCGTTTTCAAGGCTCCCCCGAGGAAGTCCGCGCGCTGAACGCCTTCATCGCCTTGATGCGGGCGGTCAACTCGGTGACGGCCTCCCTGGCGCCCCGGCGGGCCGCAGAGGGCCTGACGACCACCCAGTTCGGCGTGCTGGAAGCGCTGCTGCACCTGGGTCCCCAGGGGCAGTGCGGACTGGCCGGAAAACTGCTGACCAGCCCCGGGAACCTGGTCCTGGTGCTGGACAACCTGGAACGGCGCGGCCTGGTGGCCCGGGTGCGTCGGGCGGACGACCGGCGCGCCGTCACGGTGCACCTGACGGACGCGGGACGCAGCCTGATCCAGGCGCAGTTCCCGGAACATGCCAGGACCATTGCCGGAATCTTCGCCGTTCTGGATCCCGAGGAGCAGGAATCGTTGCGGACGATTTGCCGGAAGCTGGGGCGCGGCCTCGGCGCGGACCGTCCATCCACCATCACACCCAAGGAGTGACGCCATGACCGATCGCACGCTGTTCGCCCCCACGACCCTGGGGAGCCTGAACCTGAAGAACCGCCTGGTGATGGCGCCCATGACGCGCAGTCGCGCCGTGGACGCCAACACCCCCAACGACCTGATGGCCGAGTACTACCGCCAGCGGGCCACGGCCGGCCTGATCCTGACCGAGGGCGTTTCGCCCAGTCCGAACGGGACCGGATACGCCCGCATCCCGGGCCTGTGGAATGCCGCGCAGGTCGCCGGGTGGCGGAAGGTCACCGACGCCGTCCACGCCGAGGGCGGGCTGATCTTCGCGCAACTGATGCACACCGGCCGCGTGGGCCATCCCCTGAACCTGCCGGCCGGCGGCGAGGTGCTGGCCCCCAGCGCGGTGGCGGCCGACGGTTCTATGTGGACCGATGCCCAGGGCATGCAGCCCCACCCCGTGCCGCGCGCGATGACCGACGCCGAGGTCGTCGCGGCAATCGAGGAGTATGTGCAGGCGTCCCGCAACGCCATCGCCGCGGGCTTCGACGGGGTCGAACTGCACGGCGCCAACGGCTACCTGATGGAACAGTTCCTGAGCCCCCAGACGAACCAGCGCACCGACCGCTGGGGCGGGTCGATCGCCGCGCGCCAGAACTTCCTGGTGGAAACGGCCACGCAGGTCGCCGCCGCCATCGGGGGCCAGCGGGTCGGGATCCGGCTGTCGCCCTACGGCGTCAACGCCGGCATGACGGCCTACCCGGAGATCGACGAAACCCACCGCACGCTGGTCCAGCGTCTGGTCGCCACGGGCATCCAGTTCATCCACGTCGTGGATCATTCGGCGATGGGCGCGCCCCCGGTGTCGGCCGCCCTGAAGGAGGAACTGCGCAAGGCCTGGCCGCGGACGTTCATCCTCGCAGGCGGCTTCGATCGGGACTCTGCCCAGGCGGCGCTGCGGGAGAACCAGGCGGACCTGATCGCCTTCGGCCGCCCGTTCCTGGCCAACCCCGACTTCGTGGCTCGACTGGAAGGCGGGCTGGAATTGAACGCGCCGGACTTCGGGTCCTTCTACACGCCGGGACCGAAGGGCTACACGGATTATCCGGCCGCGACGTAGACGGCGAAGGGGGACAGCCTGAAGGCAGTCCCCCTCTTGCCGCTACGCCCGCTCACGCCGCTCACTCGCGACCGCAGGGGACGTTGGACTTCAGGCCGAACTGCTCCGGCGGATAGATGTAGTCGAGGTCGAAGCAGGCGAAGCAGAAGTCCTTCCGCGACGCCAGAACGCCGTTGAAGTCCGGGATTTCCATGTAGCGCAGGGAATCGGCCGTCAGGTACTCGGCGATTTCCGGAACGGTCATGCGGTTGGCGATCAGTTCGTCGCGGGTCGGCGTGTCGATGCCGTAGTAGCACGACCCGATCACCCGGGGCGAGCCGATGCGGACGTGGACCTCCCGGGCCCCGGCCGCCTTCACCATGCGGACGATCTTCCGCAGGCTGGTGCCCCGCACGATCGAGTCGTCCACCAGAACGACGCGCTTGCCGGGGAAGAAACCGGGCAGCGGGTTGAACTTCTGCCGCACGCCCTCGTCCCGGGACTTCTGGCTGGGCTTGATGAACGTCCGGCCGACATAGTGGTTCCGCAGCAACCCCAGGCTGAACCGCGCGCCCTTCGCCGCCGCGTACCCCAGGGCCACGAAATTCGACGAGTCGGGCACCGGCATGACGACCAGGTCGTCGCCGACGGGGATGTGGGCGTCCTTCGCCGCCAGGCTGGCCCCGATCTTCTCGCGGACGTCGTAGACGCGCTCGCCGAACGCGATGCTGTCGGGCCGCGAAAAGTAGATCAGCTCGAAGACGCAGTGGCGGTTGCACTCGGGCGCGACGCTGACCGAGGTGACCGGCTGGCCCCGGGCCAGGCACAGGATTTCGCCGGGCGCCACCTCGCGCACCCGGTGCGCGCCGATGATGCCGAACCCGCAGCACTCGGACGAAAACACCGTGCCTTCCGACGGGGGCTCGCCCTCGCCCTGGAAGTCCAGGTGCCCCATCACGAGGGGCCGGATGCCGTGGGAGTCGCGGAACGCGAACATGCGGTCCCGCAGGATCACCAGCGTGGCGAAGGCGCCCTTCAATTCCTGCTGGGTCTTGCGGATCGCGTCCTCGATCGGTTCCCGCTGGACCACGTGGTGGTAGGCGATCAGGCGGCCGATCAGTTCGGCGTCGTTGTCGCTCTTGAACGTGAAGCCCGCCTCGCCTTCCAGCCAGGCGCGCAGTTCGCCGTAGTTGATGATGTCGCCGTTGCTGCAGATCGCCATGTGGGGCCCCTCGGCCAGATCGATGGCGTGGGGCTGCGAGTTCGCGATGTCGCTGCTGCCGGCCGTGGGATAGCGCACGTGGCCGATCGACACGTCACCGGCGTTCCGGGCCAGGACGTCCGGCACCAGCACGTTCTTCACCAGGCCCATGGCCTTGTAGGACGTGATGTTGCCCCGCGGGTTGCGCGTGGCGATCCCGCAGCTCTCCTGCCCGCGGTGCTGGATGGCGAAGAGGATCTCCGCCACGAGCCCTTCCGCGTGCTGCACCCCGAAGACACCGGCGACTCCACACACCTTAGGGCCTCCATGCGCCGCGGCACGGCCGCGCAGACGGGTGCCACTCTACGGACCTGACGGCGGCTGTCAACCGGTTTGCCGGTCGCGGATCGACCTTCCAGCCGTGTCGTGGCGGGTTTGGTGCGACCGTTCTTTCGCAGGACATCCCGGACCTTTTCCCTCCGAGCCTCTTCCGCCCGGCCGCCGCAGCCTTACATTCCTGAAACCAGCCGTCGCAGACGCGACATTTCTGTAGGCTTGTTCGGAGGACTGTCATGGCTTCCGGGGACGATCCCTTCCGACTGACGCTGCTGCTGGACCTGAACGTCGCCCTGGCAACCCTGGACATCCGGACCTCCCTGCGCCGGGTCCTCGAGGTCCTGACGGACGCCTTCGGCGGCAGCGTCGGCATGATCACGCTGCTGGACCCCGACGAGCCCGGCAGGCTGCGGGTCGAGGCCTCCTGCGGCCTCAGTCAGGTCGCGATCGAGCGGGCCCGCTATCGCGTCGGCGAGGGCATCACGGGCCGGGTCGTTTCCAGCGGCCGCCAGGTCGTGGTGCCGAAGGTCAGCGAAGAACCGCTGTTCCTGGACCGCACCGGCATGTTCCGGGCCGAGCGGCGCCGGAAGGCCGAGTCCTCGTTCCTGTGCGTCCCCGTCTTCATCGACGCCCATCCCGTCGGGGCCCTGGGAATCGGGGTGCGGTACGAGCCGACGCGGGATTTCGAACGGGACGGCAAGGTCCTGCAGGTCGCCGCGTCGATGGTGGGGCAGGCCGTGAAGGTCGCCCGCCTGGCATCGGCGGATCGCGAGCGCCTGATGGACGAAAACCGCCTGCTGCGCAGCGAGTTGCGCCAGCGGTACGAACTGCCGAACCTGGTCGGCACCAGCCACGCGATGCAGCAGGTCTACGAGGCCGTCGGCCAGGCCGCGCCCGCCGTCACGACGGTCCTGATCCGCGGCGAGTCGGGTACCGGCAAGGAGATGATCGCCCACGCCATCCACGTCGGGTCCCCCCGGGCGTCCGGGCCGTTCATCAAGGTCAGTTGCGGCGCGCTGCCCGAAAGCCTCATCGAATCCGAACTGTTCGGGTACGAACCCGGGGCCTTCACCGACGCCCGGGGCCAGAAGAAGGGGCGCTTCGAACTGGCCGACGGCGGCACGCTGTTCCTGGACGAGATCGGGGAACTGACGCCCGCCACGCAGGTGAAACTGCTGCGGGTGCTGCAGGAGCGCGAGTTCGAGCGCCTGGGCGGCGTGGCGCCGGTCCGCGTGGACGTCCGGGTGATCGCGGCGACGAACCGCGACCTGGAGTCGGCGACCCGGGCGGGCACCTTCCGGGAGGACCTGTACTACCGGCTGAACGTCTTCGAAATCTACCTGCCGCCCCTGCGGGAACGGAAGACCGACATCCCCATGCTGGCGGACCACTTCGTCCAGAAATACGCGGCGTCCCACGGCCGCGAGGTCCGGCGGATCTCGACGTCCGCCATCGACATGCTGATGGCCTACCACTGGCCGGGCAACGTGCGGGAACTGGAAAACTGCATCGAACGCGCCATCCTGATCAGCGAGGGCGGCGTGATCCACGCCCATCACCTGCCGCCCACCCTGCAGACGGCCGAGGTGTCGGGGACGCTGCCCCAGAAGTCGCTGGCCGACGCCGTGGCCGCCTACGAAAGGGACCTGCTTCAGGACGCCCTGAAGTCCGCCCGGGGCAACCGGGCCCGGGCCGCCCGCCTGCTGCAGACCACCGAACGGATCTTCAACTACAAGATCGGGAAGCACGGCCTGGACGCCGAGCGGTTCCGGACGACCGCAGCGCCGCCGGCCACGAACCCCAGGCCGGAGTAGGGCCGCCCGGGCCACTCGTCGATTCGTCCCAACATTCCTGTAGCCTCCATTCCATCCTGCGACATTTTCGTAGGCCGGCCCCGCACCCACCGAGCGCCCCACATCCACCCCAACCAGCCGGGATTCCAGCGGTTCACCAGAATCACATCCGCTTGTCGGCCCGTGGCACGCCTCCTGCGAAGGCGTTTGACCGGCGTCCAGGAGGATCAGGGAATGAATCGGGCATATCGGACCTGGGGAGCGGCGGCTCTGCTGCTGCTGATACCGGCCATCGCACTGGCAGCCGACCCCTCGGGAGCCGCGACCGGCGGCATCGCCAACGTCCCGGCGGCGGAGGCGGGAAACCCGACGATGGCGGAGATCGGCGCCGCCCTCGGCCAGACGAGGGTTTCGCTGAACTTCGTGTGGATGCTGATGGCGGGCTTCCTGGTCATGTTCATGCAGGCCGGCTTCGCCCTGGCGGAAACAGGGTTCACCCGGGCCAAGAACGCCTCCCACACCATGATGATGAACTTCATGGTGTACGGCATCGGCATACTCGGCTACTGGCTGACCGGCTTCGCGCTGCAGATGGGCGGCGCCGGCGCGGCGATGGGGGCCACGATCTCGCCGCCCGAAGGCATGAACGCGCTGATCGGCCCGAAGGTCGGCGACACCGTCATGGGGCTCTTCGGCGGCACCGGCTTCTTCCTGACCGGCGTGTCCTACGACGTGTCGGCGTTCGCCGTGTTCCTGTTCCAGATGGTGTTCATGGACACGGCGCTGACGATCCCGACAGGGTCGATGGCGGAGCGCTGGAAACTGTCGGCGTTCGTCCTGTACGCCTTCGCCGCCTCGATGTTCATCTACCCGATCTTCGGCTGCTGGGCCTGGGGCGGCGGCTGGCTGTCGCAACTGGGCAAGGTCGCAGGCCTGGGCCACGGCTACGTCGACTTCGCCGGCTCGGGCGTCGTGCACATGACGGGCGGCATGATGGCCCTGGTGGGCGCCATCGTGCTGGGTCCGCGCATCGGCAAGTACGTGAACGGCAAGCCGGTCGCGATCCCGGGGCACAACCTGCCCATGGCCTTCCTGGGCACCTTCATCCTGGCCTTCGGCTGGTTCGGCTTCAACGCCGGTTCGACCCTGGCCGGCACGGACCTGCGCCTGGCGGTCGTGGCCGTGAACACCATGCTGGCGTCGGCCTCCGGCGCGTTCGTGGCCTTCCTGTACACCTGGTGGAAGTACCGCCGGCCCGACCCGTCGATGAGCGCGAACGGCATGCTGGCGGGCATGGTGGCCATCACGGCGCCGTGTGCCTACGTGACCGCCCCGTCGGCCATCCTGATCGGCGCGATTTCGGGCGTCGTGGTCGTGGCCGCCGCCCTGTTCATCGAGGGGCGCCTGAAGATCGACGACCCCGTGGGCGCGATCGCGGTCCACCTGTGCAACGGCGCCTGGGGCCTGATCGCCGTGGGCCTGCTGGCGGACGGGACCTACGGCCTGGGCATGAACGGCGGTCCGGCCGACGTCGGCGTGACCGGACTTCTTTATGGAAACGCCAGCCAGCTTTATGCGCAGCTTATCGGCGTGGCGGCAAACTTCACCTGGGTCGGGCTGACCAGCCTGATCCTGTTCAAGGTCCTGGACAAGACCATCGGGATGCGGGTCACCGCGGCCGAGGAAATGATGGGGCTCGACTACTCGGAAGTGTCCGCGCCCGCCTACCCCGGCGACGGCAGGACGCTGGACACGCCGGTCCTGGTGATGTCCTCGACGACGCAGGCCGCCCTGATCCCGGCCACCGCCAAGTGAGGCGCCCGGGCAGGATGATGACAGGAGAATGACGATGAAACTGATCACCGCGATCTTCAGGCCCGAAAAACTGGAAGACGTGAAGGCCGCCCTGTTCGCCGCGGAGGTGACCGGGCTGACGATCTTCAAGGTGGCCGGCCACGGCGGCGAAAAGGTGCAACTGGAAACCTATCGCGGCGCCCCGCTGGTCTACGAGTTCCACGAAAAGATCCAGATCGACATCGCGGTTTCGGAGCCGTTCGTCGACGTCACGATCGCCGCGATCCTCAAGGCCGCGCGCACGGGCCAGGTCGGGGACGGGAAGATCTTCGTGCGGCCGCTGGAACGGGTGATCCGGATCCGGACGGGCGAGGCCGACATCGAGGCGCTGACCCCGGAGCCCATGCGACACCGACCGGCCGCGCGTTGACGACGATGCGCGTGCCCCGGATCCCTGGAAGAACGAAGGAGGAACCCATGCGACTGCACAACACCTTCCCTGCGGCCTTGCGCGACCGAAGCCGGCCGGCGAAGGCACTCCTGACCCTGGCGGTGTTTGCCTTGATGGGGCTGGCCACCCGCACGGGCCAGGCGACCCCCTCGACGGCGTTCTGGACCCCGGCGACGGCCTACCTGCAGCCGTTCGCGGTTCCGCACATCACCTACGACACGTATTTCGGCGACAAGGGTTCGTACGCGATCGACGCCGGCCTGACCATGGGGCTGCTGCCGTGGAAGGTCTTCCAACTGGAGGTCGGTTTCGACTTCCTGTTTCCGAACACGGTGAAGACGGCGATCCAGTTCAACGCGAAACTGGGCATCCCGGAAGGGGCCTTCGGAAAGTGGATGCCGGGGATCACGACCGGCGTGTACGGCATCGGGCTGACGAAGGGGGTCAGCGACCAGGACATCTGGCACGCCGAAATCGGGAAGACCTTCATGGTCGGCGAGCAGTCCCTGGGCACGATCGCCGCGGGCGCCTACTACGGCCTGGGCGACGATGCCACCTGGGCGGGCAGCGACGGCACCGTCCGGCGCGTCGGGTTCATCGGCTCCTACACCAGCCCGGACATCCCCATCAACCGGCCCGGCCTGAACAAGATCAACTTCGTCGGGGACGTCCAGACCGGCAAGAACGGCGTCGGCGGCGGCGTGGCCATGGGCTTGTACTTCACCCCCGCCATCGCCCTGCTGACCGGTCCCGTGTTCTTCTTCGACCGCGACAAGCAGCCGGGCAAATCGCTGATGCTGTGGAGCCTGCAACTGGACGTGGACATCGACTTCAGGCGCCCGACACCTCCTCCCCCCGATGCCCCCGCAACGCCGCCCCCTCCGCCTGCGCCGGCGCCGGACGCTTAGACGCGACCGCGACGGCATCCTGACGGGCTCCGTCGGTTCCGGTGGGATTGATCCGTTCGCCCCGGGCCTTCACAATACCTCGCAACGGGTCCTGACGTGTCCGGGTACAATCGGACGACGGAATCGGGCCCGGGAACCCGGAAGAAGTGAATGGACGCCTGGGTGCAGCGGGACTGCGCCACGGAGGGGACCGAAATGATGCGTGTCGTGCGACGAGTCCTTGCGACTGGCCCGGTTGTCCTGGCGGCGATGGGACTGGCGGCCTTCGCAGGCGGATGCGGGAGCGCCGGGGACGATCGGGACGGCGGCACTGCGGCACCCGTGGAGGAAGCATCGCTGGGGGCGGCCCTGGGCGCGACCGGCGGCCCGTGCCTGGGGACCCTGGGGTTCGGTCCGAAGGTGCAGTACGGGACGGGGTTCTACCCGAACATGGTCGCACTGACGCCCCTGAACGCGGATGCCTCGCCCGACATCGCCGTGGTCAACTCCTCCAGCCCCGGGACCGTCAGCATCCTGCTGAACAAGAACGACGGAACCTTCGCCGCGAACATCAACTACGGCAGCAGCACCTGGCCCTTCGGGCTGGCGGTGGCGGACGTTTCCGGGGACGGCATCCGCGATGTCGCGGTGACCGATCACGATACCAACACCGTCAGCGTGTTGAAGAACAGCGGGACCGGGACGTTCCCGACCGAGGTGCGCTATGTGACCGATGCATCGCCCGCCGGCGTCGCCATCGGGGATCTGGACGGGGACGGGTTCGGGGATCTGGCCGTGGTCAGCTCCATCACGGCGGGCGTCGTGGACGTGCTGCTGAACGACGGAACGGGGGTCTTCGCCGCGAAGGTCGCCTACGGGACCGGTGGCACCCCGAACACCCTGGGACTGGACGACGTGGACCGTGACGGCGACCTCGACATCGTGGTGGCCAACTACACCGGTGGAACGGTGAGCGTCCTGCGAAACAGCGGAACCGGCACCTTCGCGGCCAAGGTCGACACCCCCGCGGGAACGAACCCCCTGAACATCGCGGTCGGGGACCTGAACGGGGATTTCGCGCCGGACATCGTGGTGACCGTGCTGGGCGGGATGGTGAACGTCCTGCTGAACTCGGGGACCGGCACGTTCCTCCCCTGGGTCGCCTATTCGGCCGGGAACGGCCCCTATGGCCTGGCCCTCGGCGACATGAACGGCGACGGGGTCCGGGACATCGTCCTGACGAACCAGTTCGACAACACCGCCAGCGTGCTGCTGAACTACGGGAACGGGACCTTCGCCCCGCGGCTGAACGCGTCGACGGCCAGCGGCCCCCTCAGCGTCGCGATCGCGGACGTGAACGCCGACGGGATGAATGACCTGGCCACGGCCAACAGCACGGACTACACGGTCAGCGTGCTGAAGGCCACGTGCACGGCGGCCCCGTCCTGCGACGACACCAACCCCTGCACCACCGACACCTGGGACCCGATCCTGCAGGCGTGCACCCACCCCGGCAACACCCTTGCCTGCGATGACGGCAACCCCTGCACGCAGACCGACGCCTGCCAGGCGGGAGCCTGCGTCGGGGCCAACCCGGTCACCTGCACGGCCCTGGACCAATGCCACGCGGCCGGGACCTGCGATCCGCAGTCCGGCGTCTGCTCGAACCCGGTGAAGGCGGACGGGAACGCCTGCGGCGACGGCAACCTCTGCACGCAGACCGACACCTGCCAGGCGGGCGTGTGCGTCGGGGGGAGCCCGGTCACGTGCACGGCCCAGGACCAGTGCCACACGGCCGGGACCTGCAACCCGCAGACCGGCGTCTGCTCGAACCCGGCGAAGGCGGACGGCAACGCCTGTGTCGACGGCAATGCCTGCACACAGACCGACACCTGCCAGGCGGGCGTGTGCGTCGGGGCGAACCCGGTCACGTGCCCTGCCCTGGACCAGTGCCATGTCGTCGGGTCCTGCAACCCGCAAACCGGCACCTGCACGAACCCGGCGCAGAACGACGGAACCCTTTGCCACGACGGCAACATCTGCACCGTGGCGGACACCTGCCAGGCGGGCGCCTGCACCAGCGGGCCGCCCATGAACTGCGACGACGGCAGGGTCTGCACCGACGATTCCTGCGACCAGGGGTCGGGCTGCATGCACCAGGACAACACCGCGATGTGCGCGGCGGCGCGCTGCGACGGCGGCATGTTCTACGCCATGGCGACGTGCGCGGCGGGGATATGCCCGGAGCAGGACACGACGGCCTGCGACGACGAAAACCTGTGCACGACCGACACGTGCGACGTCGAACTGGGCTGCCTGTACGACAACAACACCGTGACCTGCCGCCAGGCGGCGTGCGACGGCCTGGTGCACCTGGGCGCGGTGCAGTGCGCGGACGGCGCCTGTTCCCCGGACGTGCCCACGGACGACTGCGACGACGGGAACCTGTGCACCACCGACCGCTGCGACGCGGGCCAGGGCTGCCTGCACGACAACAACGCCGTGACGTGCCGGCAGGCCGCATGCGACGGCCTGCTGCACCTGGGCGCGGTGCAGTGCGCGGACGGCGCCTGCGCCGGGGAAATCCCGACGGACGACTGCAACGACGGGAACCCCTGCACCGACGATTCGTGCACGCCGGAAACCGGCTGCGCCCGGACGTTCAACGTCGCACCGTGCGACGACGGAAACCCCCGGACCACGGGGGACACCTGCGCAGCCGGCGCCTGCGTGGGCATCGCCTGCACGTGCGCGGGCCTGAACGCCTGTTGCGACGGCTGCCTGATCCGGAACGAGGGCGGCGCGTGCGACGACGGCAACGCCTGCAACAACGACGACACCTGCGCCGCGGGGCTGTGCAGCGGGACCGGAACCGTGTCCTGCGACGACGGCAACGGCTGCACCGAGGATGCCTGCGATCCGGCCGCCGGCTGCGTCCACGCCAACAACGCGCGCCCCTGCCGGGCCGCCGCCTGCGTCGGCCTGACCCTGGTCCAGCCGGCGACCTGCACCGAGGGCGCATGCCCGGTCGTGACGCAGCGGAACTGCGACGACGGGAACGCCTGCACCGCCGACACCTGCAACACCGTGGCCGGTTGCGCCAATGCCCCGACTTCCGGTTCCTGCAACGACGGGAACGCCTGCACCACCGGCGACGCGTGCGTCGGCGGGGCGTGCGCCGGAACGGACCTGTCGGCGGCGGACTGCGACGACGGCAGGGTGTGCACCACGGACTGGTGCGACCCGGCCCGGGGATGCCGTCACGACGACAACACCGTTTCCTGCGACGACGGCAGCGCGTGCACCGCCGACGACACCTGCCGGATGGGCATCTGCTACGGAACGGACGTATCGGCGGCGCAGTGCGACGACGAGGACGTGTGTACGACGGACACGTGCGACCCGCTGGCGGGATGCGTTCACGCGGCCATCGCGGGGTGCTGCACGACGGATGCGCAGTGCACGCCGCCCGGACAATGCCTGACGCGCGGGTGCGTGAACGCGCAGAACCGGTGTGCCCAGGCGGTGCCTGTCGCCGACTGCTGCGGCTCTGCCGAGGACTGCGACGACGGCATCCCGCAGACGGTCGATTCCTGCGACCTGGCGACGGGCCTCTGCCGCCTGCCGTGCACGGCCGCCGCGGAATGCGACGACGACACCGTCTGCACCGACGATTCCTGCGATGTCGAAACCGGCGTGTGCGGGCACGAGGTGGTCGCGGGATGCTGCGTGACCGGCGCCGACTGCGCCGACGGCCTGTCCTGCATCGCGAACGCCTGCACCTCCACGGCCGACGAGGTCGGCACCGATACGCCCACCGACGATCCCGGGCCGACCGATCCCGGCGGGGTCGATCCCGGTGCGACCGACCTCGGGCCCCCCGACGTCGCCGATGACGGCACGCCCCTCCCGGACCGCGAGCCGGACGTCGCCTCCGAGGATCCGGGCCTGTCGGACATCCACGTCGGCACCGACGCGGCGGAAAACCTTCCGTCGGGCGGTGTCGTGGGCGGCGGTTGCGTGGCGGGCGGGGCGAACCCGTCGGCCCTCCTTCCGAGCCTCCTGCTGCTGGCGGCGTGGCTGGGCCGCCGCCTGGGCACGTCCCGGCGTCGCGCGGCCTCCCGTGACGGGAGGGACGCACGATGAACGCAACCACGAAAGGCATCGCCGCCCTCGTCGTGGCCCTGGCCGTGCTGGGACCGACCCGCGCGGTTGCGGACAACCCGAAGGTCAATTCGGACACCTTCAGCCCCTCGGTGCACCCGGGGGACATCCTGGGGATCACGACCGCGGCCATGCCGAAGCACCTGGAACTCAGCGCGGGCGTCTGGCTGACCTGGAACCACCGGCCGCTGAAGTTCATGGATCCCGCCGGCGGCACGCGCCTGCTGGTGCGGGACCAGGTCGTCGCGGACGTCGTGGCCAGCCTGGCCCTGTTCGGGTGGCTGGACGTCGGCGTGGACCTCCCGATCTTCCTGCTGAACCGGGGCGACGTGCCCCCGGCGGGCCTGGGCCTGTCGCAGGTGTCCGGCCAGTCGGTCGGCGACCTGCGCCTGGGCCTGAAGGCGTCGTTCCTGAAGAACCGCCCGGGCGGATTCGGACTGGCCCTGGCCCAGGACCTGACCTTCCCGACCTCGTCGCCGAACCGGTACACGGGCAACGCGGGCGTCACCGGCACCACCACGCTGATCGGCGACTGGGCCGGCCGCGGGTGGCGGGTCGCGCTGAACGTGGGCGCCCGGTTCCGTAAGGAAGTCGCCTTCGGCGTGCGCCCCTTCGGGCATGAACTGACCCTGGGGGCGGGCCTCCAGGCGCCGCTGGTCTGCGGCCTGCTGGAGGCCCTGGCCACGGTCGAGGTCCGCACGCCGTTCACCCGCGCGTTCCAGGACCGGTACGACGCCAGCGTGGACATGATGGCGGGCCTGCGCCTGAACTGGCGGCACCTGGCGGTGGTGGCCGCTGCAGGCGGCGGCGCCTTGCAGGGGTACGGGTCGCCCGTACCGCGCGTCTCGCTGCAGGTGGCCTGGGCCCCCGCGGTGGACTCGGGATGCACCCGCGACCGCGACCATGACGGCGTCCGCGATGCCCTGGACGAGTGTCCCGACGACCCGGGGCTCGCAGCCCTGGCCGGCTGCCCCGACCGGGACGGCGACGGCATTCCCGACCGGAACGATCGGTGCCCGGACGCC
>CAINDP010000043.1 GCA_903847405.1 uncultured Myxococcales bacterium
CACCGCCAGCACCTCCTCCCCGAAGCCCTGGCTGCACACGCCGACCCGCAGGCCGTGGGCATGCAGCCACGCCGCCAGCGAACCGGCCCGCGCCTCGCTGAGGTTCTGGTTGTAGGCCTTGTCGCCCACGGTGTCGGTGTAGCCGCCCACGTACAGGCGCAGTTTCACCTGCTTGCCCAGCTTGTCCAGGGCCTCGTGGATCGCGGCCAGTGCCTTCTCCAGCTTGGGCTCCTCGGCAGGCGTCAGGTCCGACTTGTTGAACGCGAAGTTCACCTCATCGTGGGGGACCTCCAGCACGACGGGCGTGAATTCCACGGCCTTCACGAAGTCGTTTTCGTCGTAGGCGGCGATTTCGACCTTTACCACCGGGGCGGCCGGCGGCGGGAAGTCCAGCGACGTCGGGCGGCCCGAGGGCAGGTCCATCCGCATCGACCGGTTGAACAGCGTCGCGCCGTCCTCGCCGGTCAGGCGCAGTTCCAGGCGCTGGACCTTGCCGGTCGCCGCCATCCCGATGTGGCCCGCCGCCAGGTCCACGTCCTCGCCCTTGACCGACAGGTCGAACACCTGGGCGACCGCAGACGACCAGGCCATTTCGGTCGGCTGCCGCTGGCCCGCATGGTGGACGACGGCCTTGTAGTAGGCCCGGCCCGGTTCCTGCGCCACGGACAGGCTGCGGGTTTCGCCGGCCTTCATCGTGCCGATCTTGAACGCCGTGGTGGCGCCGTCGATGCGCTCGATGGTCGCGTTCACGCCCGTCAGGGCCTTCGTCGCGATCACCGTGATGCCGGGCATGTCCGTGCCGCCGGTCGCCCGGTAGCGCACGGAAACCTCGATGCCGGCGTCATCGGCCGCGGTGGCCGGCAGCGCCATCGCCAGCAGGAACGGCACCAGCATCAGCGCGGTCGTTCGCATGGTTCCCTCCGTCGGCGCCACGGTATCGCCGCGGACCCGGGGGCGTCAAGGGCGGCGGTGGGGTCGGGTCAGGTGCGGGGCGCGAGGTCGCTGTCCCGGTGCAGTTGGCGTTCGTCGAAGCGGAACTCCCACAGGTGGGCGTCGGCCGTCGAGGGCTGGATCGTCGGCAGGTCGGCGTCGAACACGTCCCGGTAGAAATCCAGCAGCCGGGACAGGCGCCCCTGGGTCCGCAGCAACCGCCAGGCCACCGAAAAGCCGCGCACATCGCCGGGGGCGACGGGGATTTCGATGACGCGGATCACGTCGCAGATCAGTACGATGGCCGGACCCGCGGCCTCCTCGGGGGTGTCGAACAGCAGGGTGATGCCCTGGCCGGCGGCGGGCAGCCACTGGGAGTGGACGAAGGCGCCGGCCTCGCTGATGTCGGCCACCAGGGCCCGGTGCCGGTGGCCGTCGGCCAGGCAGACCACGGCGTGCAGCCGGGGCGTCCGGGGGCGCGTGCGTCGCTCGGGGCCCCGGGACGCGGTCTTCGGGCGGTGCGGCAGCACGCGCCGGGGCGGAATGGGAGCCTCGACGGGTGGCGGCGGAGGCGGCGGCGGTTCCGGGGGCGCCTGCGGCGGCGGCGGTTCCGGGGGCGTCTGCGGCGGCGGCTCCAGGGGCGGTTCCTGAGGCTCCGGGGGCGGCTCCGGCAGGGGCGGCGCGGGTTCGAAGGGCTCCGCGGGCGGCAGCACCAGCGTCCCGAAGAAGGCGGTCGCCGCCTGTACGGGCTGCGGTTCCTGGACCGGCGGCAGGGGTTCCGGGTCCACCAGCGTCCCGAAGTACGCGGTGGCGTGGACCACGGGCTGAGGCTCCGCCACGTCATCCTCGCCCACGAACGGCGCAGGAACACCGGACTCGGTCGGGATGTCCGCCTCGAACGGGAACTCCGCGTCGTCGTCCGGTTCCGCAGCCACGGGGGCGACGACGGGCTCCGGCTCCGGCACCGCTTCCGCCGCCGCGTCGCCGCGCCACGGGACCGGGTGCGGCCGGGGGCCGGTGGTCGCGTTGCGGACCGCGCGGTTCAGTTCCTCCCGGAAGGTTTCCACGTCGAAGGGCCGGTCCGCGGGCGTCGGGGACATCGCCCGGACCAGGAACGCGTCCAGATCGGGCACCGTTTCGGCGTCCGGGTTCACGTCCCGCAGCGACGGCAGCCGCCCCTCGTCCTTCCGGATCGCCATTTCCACCGGCGACGGTTCGTCCAGGGGCGGTTGTCCCGCGATCAGCTCGAACAGCATCACCGCCACGGCGTACAGATCGGTCCACGGGCCCACGTCCCGGCCCATCATCTGCTCGGGGCTCATGTACACGGGCGTCCCGAACGTCAGGCCGGACAGCGTGGCGCCCGCCCGCGATTCGCCGACCATCTTGGCGACCCCGAAGTCCAGGACCTTCACGAAGTCCCGGGACCCGGCGCCCTCCAGCAGGAACACGTTGTCGGGCTTCAGATCGCGGTGCAGGATGCCGACGCCGTGGGCCTCCTCCATCGAGTCCAGGACCTGGTTGATCAGGCGCGTGGAGCGAACCATGCCGAAGGGCTTGCCTTCGTCCTGCAGCACCTGGGCCAGCGTGCGCCCCTCCATCAGTTCCATGGCGATGTAGAGGATGCCGTCCTTGGTGCGGCCGAAGTCGAACACGGTGACCGTGTGGGGGCTCTTCAGGCGGCTGGCCGCCCGGGCTTCCGTCAGGAAGCGGCGCACCGCCTGGTCGTCCTGGGTCGCATCGGCGCGCAGGACCTTCACGGCCACGTCGCGGTCCATGCTGTACTGCTGGGCGCGGTAGACCGTACCCATGCCGCCCGTGCCCAGCAACGATTTCAGCAGGAATCGTTCGTCGAGGACGGTTCCCAGGAACCTGTCGGAGGCGTCACCCGGCGTCCCTGCGCCGCCTTTTCTTGCGTGGCTCACGATTCCCGGTCCCTGTGTGTTTCGGCGGAGAGAATAGCCGGAATTGGCCGGGGATCAAGCGGCGGGCAGCCGGACACCCTGCAACGTCGGATGAAGGCTGAAGTTCGGCAGCGCGGGCCGGCGTCAGGCGCCCAGCCAGAGGGTGGCCACGCAGGCGGCGGTGATCGGTACGGTGGCGTTGTCGTCCACGACGTCGCTGAACAGTTCGGCGGCGGCAGCGGCCATGGCGACGGTGAGGGCCATGCCGACCAGCGCCAGCGGGCTGAGGGTCGTGGACTTCGCCAGGGCCAGGCCGACGGTCACGAGGGTCGCGGCCACGACGAAGGCCAGCGTGCCCAGAACGCTCTTGCGGCGGTACAGCTTCAGTTCGCCCCACTTGCGGCCGACGATGCTGGCCGCCGGGTCGCCGAAGGCCAGGACCAGGACGCCAATCTCGGCGGCCAGTTTCGGCGTCAGCGCGCAGATGATCAGCAGCGCCATGGTGTACCAGGACGCCGAGTTCGGCCGGCGCTTTTCCCAGGGGCGGACGACGTCCCGGAACAGGTACCGGATCAGGAACTTGTTCACGGCCGGCCAGATGCGCCGGCTGACCTCGAACGTGACCGCGATCGACAGCAGGATTCCCAGGATCAGCACGGCCTGCCCGGGCGTCAGCAGGAATTCATAGATGGCCGCGCCGCCCAGGCCCGTCAGGACGTGGAAGGCGTTGCGCCGGTAGTTGACCGGCTTCATGCGCTCCAGCAGCGGCGCGCGGATGAACGTCGGTCCCGAAACGCCCTTCAGGCGGCGTCGCAGGTCCTCGTAGGTTTCGGACATCGCCTGGGCCTTCGCCCGCAGACGGGCGACCGGCGCGCCGGCGGTCAGTTCGGTCGAGTAGGCCTTCAGGCAGCGGGTCGTTTCCTCGAGGGCCGGACCCAGGGCCTCGTAGCCGTCCGACAGGGCCTGGCGCGCTTCCTGCGCCCGGGCGCCCAGTTCGTCACAGGCGTCGGCGATGTGCTTGCGCCACTCGACATCCCGCAGATGGGGGCGGTGGGCCTGCATGGCGAGGGATTCGAGGTCCTTTGCGAACTGAAACAGGGCAGCCTTGAGGGTCGGGTCCATGGCGACCGTCGCGTCCATCCGTCCCATCCATTGTACCTCCCGAGCGCGCAGGCGCAGGCGATGGGTTTCCGCAGGAAACTCGCGCCGCAGCCGAAGCCGACTCGGGACGCTCCAAAAAAAATCGCCCTCCCGTCGGGAGGCCGGCAAGGGATTCCGTCCGGCGAAAAACAGGTCGTCGGCGGCGTGGATTGAACCACGTCGGACGCGTGCTGGCAAGGCGGGATCGACCTTCACGAAGGACCCGTGAGGCCGGTCGTCACTTGCCGCGAGTCGACACCGCGGCGCCCCACCACGCCTGCCCGTTCGCGGCCGTGACGGCCGTGGTCACCTTCTTCATCGCCAGATCGTAGGCCAGGATCTGGCCGGACGCATCGAACGCGTAGATCACGCCCCCGACGCCCGCCAGGCCGTACACGCTGTCGGCGTTCAGCGCCGGGCTCAGCACGCTCTTGACGTTGCCGTTCGACGGGTTCACCTCGACCAGGATCGTGCCACTCGTGTCGCCGGGATCCAGCACCGCGGCCCAGGTGCCCTTCTGCTCGATGCAGAAGGCGTCGCCGGCCGACGAGTAGCCGTTGTAGGACCCCAGCGTCTTGAACGTGGCGGAGGTGCCCGTGACCGTCACCTGCACCCAGTTGCCCGCGTTGGAAATGGCGACCAGGGTTTCCTGGGCAGGGTCGATCTTGCCCCGTTCGATGACGGTCAGGCCGTTGAACTGCTGGGAAAGGACGCCCAGGGACCGGGTCTTGCCGGACGTGGCCGAAACCCGGTACAGGTGGTCGAATGAAATGCCGTACATCAGCCCGTCGCGGTCGATGGCGAGGTCGGTCATGTCCTGGTCGGCGATGCCCGAGGGCCAGGTGAAGTCGGCGACCTTCTGGGGCTTCGCGTCACCGACGTTCCAGGTGTACAGGGCACCGGCCGTGTGGGCGTAGATCAGGTTCATCACGGTCACCCTGCCGGGCCAGTTCTTGTCCAGCGGGGCTTCGTCGGCATAGTCCGGGACGCCGTCGCTGTCGGTGTCGTCCGGGTCGCAGGCGTCGCCGTAGAGGTCGTCGTCCTTGTTCTCCTGCAGGGGGTTGGACACTCTGGGGCAGTTGTCCTCGCCGTCCTGCACGCCGTCCTTGTCGAAGTCCGGGGGCGCATCCGGGACGTCGGGACCCGCCTCGCCCAGGTCGGCGTCGTCGGACGGCGTGTCGGGCAGAAGGTCGGGCGGCTGCGATTCGTCCGCTTCGCCGTCACTGGAATACGACAGGTCCAGCAGGTCCGGGCGGACATCCCGACTGTCGTCCCCGACGTCGTCGCCGCCCGTCGCGCCGCCGCAGGCGATCCCCAGGAACAGCGTCAGGATGGAAAGGGCCAGGGCAACCGGGAAGGCTCGCGGCATCGTCGTCTCCGGGGTCCGGGTCGCGGGAATTGTAGCCGGACCTGCGGCGACCTGCCATGGGCCTCCCGTGCTAGACTTCGGACCAGGGATTTGTCGGAGGCCGACGTGGGTTGCGGACGAACGTTGCTGTGCATCCTGCTTCCGCCGCTGGCGGTGATGGACAAGGGGTGCGGCTCGGTGGTGCTGGTGACGCTGCTGACCCTGGCCGGTTGGGTGCCCGGGGTCATCGGCGCGCTGGTGATCAACAACCGGGGGAAGTGATGCCCCGTGGGGGCGGGCGTTGGATCGTCCGGGTCAGTCCTTCGCCTTCTTCCAGTACTGCGTGCGGCCCAGCAGGGAAATCCCGATGTACCCGCGGACCTTCAGGCGCCGGCCGTCATCGATGACCTGGATCCAGCACTTGTAGGACTTGCCGTTTTCCGGGTCGAGGATCTTGCCGCCCGACCACTCGTCGCCGTCCTTCTTCAGGCCCCACAGGATTTCCAGGCCGATCACCGGCTGGTCCTTCTTTTCGTCCGGGCACTTGTCGCACTTCGGGGCCGGATCCTCGCCGGGATCGAGGATCAGTTTCTCGATGTGGCCGTAGAGCTTGCCGTCCCGTTCGGTGACGGTGACGATCGACCGGTCCTTGCCGGTGTTGTCGTCCGTGGTGACCCAGCGGCCGACCGGGGTCAGTTCCTGGGCGCCGGCGACGGGGGCCAGGACCAGCACGGCCGCGACGGCGGCCAACAGCGAAAGCGCGCGGGTCATCGGCAACCTCCAGAGGATTCGATGGATGCGAGGATAACGCAGGGGGGGGTGCGGGGGCAATCGCGTGCGTCGTTCACCCCAAGTGGCATCCCGACCGGTTCGTGCGAGAATCACCCTCGACCGCGTCAGGAGGCACCATGACCGTCTGGACCCGGGCCCGGCTGCTGGCACACTTCGCGAAGTGGCGTCTGACCTGGTCGCGCCACGACCTGGACCATCGTCCCCCGGGACTCAAGAACCCGAAGTTCCTGTCCGCCCGGCACGCTGTGGCCCTGATGTCCGATGATGCCGTCTGCTTCAGCAGCGGCATGGCGGGAAACGGCCGGTGCTCGATCTTCTTCTGGGCGATCCGGGATCGCTTCCAGCGGACCGGGCATCCGAAGAACCTGACGTGGATCACGGTCGGGGCCCAGGGCGGCCGGGGAAAGGTGCCGGGCACGCTGGAGGAAATCTGCCTGCCGGGCCTGCTGAAGCGGCACATCGGCGGGCATCTGGAAACCAAGAAGGCCCTGCTGCGCCTGACCGACGCGGGGCATTGCCAGTTGCACACGATGCCCCAGGGCCAGCAGGCGTTCCTGCTGGAGGCCCAGGCGCGGGGGGAGGATTCGGTCGTCAGCACGACGGCGGTGGGCACCTTCCTGGATCCGCGGTGCGGGCCGGGGTCCATCGTCTGCGGTTCGGACACGGAGTCCTTCATCACGCCCGAGGGCGACGCGCTGCGCTTCCGCCTGCCGCGGATCCAGTGGGCCTTTTTCGTGGCGTCGTATGCCGACCAGGACGGCAACCTGTACGTGGACGGCGCCTCCACGCTGACCGAAATCCGGGCGTCGATCCGCGCGGCACGGGCGAACGGCGGCAAGGTGATGGCCACGGTCTGCAAGGTGATCCCGTCGAATCCCGAACGCATCTACGTGCCCGCGGCGGACGTGGATGCCATCGTCGTGAACCCGTTCAACGAGCAGACCGGTTCCGTGCCCATGCGGTCCTACTGGCCCATGTTCACGCTGCAGTCGGACATGCCCGCAGTGGAGGCCATCGCTCGGCTGAAGTTCATGAACCACACGGCGCGGATCACGCCGACCCGGGGGCCGGTCGAGGACGCGCTGGCCCGCCTGGGGGCCACGGTATTCACGTCGGCGTCGCATCCGGGGGCGCTGGTCAACATCGGCGTGGGCATGCCCGAGGAGGTCTGCCGCATCGTCTCCGAGGCCGGCCTGACCGACGACGTGACGTTCATGAGCGAAACGGGCGTTCTGGGCGGCCTGCCCGCGCCCGGCGTGTTCTTCGGCGCGGCCGTGTGCCCGACGAAGATGGTCACCAGCGGCGAGGTGTTCCACCTGGCCTACGAGTCCCTGGACACGACGATCCTGGGCGTGCTGCAGGTGGATTCCGACGGCAACGTCAACGTGTCCAAGCGGGGCCCCCGGGCCCTGGACTACGTGGGCCCCGGCGGCCTGCCGGACCTGACGGCGTCGGCGCGCAACATCCTGTTCGTCGGGTCGTGGCAGGCCGGGGGCCGGATGGCCGTGCGGGACGGCGCGATGGCGATCGTGGAACGGGGCGTGCCCAAGTTCATCGCGCGCGTGGACGAGGTGACCTTCAACGGGCGGATGGCGCTGGCCGCGGGCAAGAACGTGTTCTACGTCACGAACGTGGGCGTGTTCCGCCTGACGGAACGCGGCATGGAACTGGTGCGCGTGATGCCCGGCATCGACATCCGGCGCGACGTCCTCGAGGGCTGCCCCATGCGCGTGGTCCCGCCGGACCGGGACCCGCCCGTGGTGGACGCGTCGGTGCTGACGGGCCTGGGCTTCCGCCTGGCGTGGAACGGCTGAACCGCCCCGGCGACCGTGGCCGAACCACCCGGCCCTAGCCCTTGCGGGGCGCCTTCGGCGGCGCCTTGGGGCTGCCCTTCGACGGGGCCGGCTGCTCCAGCTCCAGCACCTCGACCGGCTTTACCACCAGCGCGGGCCGGGCCGAGCCCAGGGCCTTCGCCACGGGCGACACGGCGGAGGCCGTCGCGGGCTTGTAGGCCTTGGGCAGCGGCTTCCCCACGATCGCACCGGCCAGCGACACCACCCGCTTGAAGCAGGCGTCGCAGTAGTGCTCGTAGGAATGCTCGGTCTTCAGGGCCTCGAGGATGACCTCGACGAACCCCTGGCTGCTGCCCAGGGGCCCGGCCTTGGCGAACGTCGCCGCCACCGTTTCCAGCGGCAGGTGCTGGCCCTCGGCCTCGCCCGAGTGGTGCCACAGCGTCCAGGGCTCGCCGATGTCGCGCTTGCCGCAACGGTCACAATCGAACACGGTCCGCTTCATATAGTCCTCCTCGATGCCGTTACTGCGGAGGTATTGTTGGGGCGTCACGCCCCGTTCGCGGAAGAACGCCCAGAATTCCCGGCAGTGCTCCGGCTGGGGGCAGTTCCGCATGCACGCCACGATGTAGCGCTGGAACTTGCCCTCGCAGAGAATCTTGTCGGCCGGCAGGCCAGGGGGTCCTTCACCCATCGCGCGGAATCCTAGCAGAACGGTGCGACGCGGGCTTGGGATATCCGTCGTTGGCGATCCTCTCCCTGGATCCCCCATTCCTTGTCGTCGTCGTGGACGCGGACCCCGACGAACTGCGCCGAACCCCGTGCCCGCCTAGGCGAATCCACCGCGCCGCGCTTGACTTTTCGCCCTGCCCGGGCACAATGACGCAGGCGCAACGACATGGGTTGGAACCGGTCCATGGGCGCCATGGGCTTACGGAAGGGACTTCGGCATGCGGGACATCGATCAGGCGACGACCCAGGAAATCCGTGATCTCGTGTACGCGTTCTTCGCCGCCGAGTGCGACCTGGACCAGGCCTCGCTGCATGACTCCATGCGCATCATCGAGGAACTGGAAGGCGACTCGCTGATGTTCCTGTCGCTGCTGGAAAAGGTCCGGAAGCGGTACGGGATCGGAATCGAACTGAAGACGCTGGCCCGTCACCTGATGAAGAAGCCAGCCAACACGATCGGCCAGGTGATCGACCTGTCACTGGCAATCGTCCGGCATGGGGATGACGTCGTCAACGTGGAACTCTGAGGCCTGCGGTCCCCTGCGCGGCGCCGGTGTGGACGCCGAGCGGATTGCGCGCTTCGCCCGCCCGAATGCATCCCCGAATCCCCTGCCCATGGTGTTCACGGAACGGGAAGCGGCCCACGCGGCGGCCTGCGGCGACCCGGCGCGAGCCCTGTGCGCGGCCTTCTGCGTGAAGGAGGCGCTGTTCAAGGCGGCCGGACGCCCCGTGGACGTGCGGGCCTGCGAGGTGTTCGCCCGGCCCGGGCAGCAGCGCCCGGAGGTCGTGATCGGCGAGGGCCTGGCGGCGGATCTGGGGGGCGCGGCGATCGAGGTGCGGCTGTTCGAGGACGGCGGGAACCTGATCGCCGCCGTCGTCCTGACCGGGGAGGGAGCGTGACCGAACCAGGGCAGACGACGCGGGTGACCGTCGAGTTCGAAGACGTGGATTCCTACGGCATCGCCCACCACGGGCGGTTCGTGGCGTACCTGGAGCGGGCGCGGTTGCGCTACCTGGAGTCGCACGGGCTGCCGGTCTATCCCCACGGTTGCGTGCCGGTGATGTACCACCTGGACTTGCGGTTCCGGAAGCCTGCGCGGTTGATGGACGCCCTGGACGTTTCCGTGGAAACCCTGGCCGTGGACGACTTCACCGTGACGCTGCGCTACCGTGTGCGACGCGCAGGCGAGGTGCTGGTCCGCGCCCGCAGCGTGATCGCGTTCTGGGACCCGGGGGCCGACGCACCGGCGCCCGTTCCCGAGTTGTTCCGGAAGCGGATGGCCGCCGAAGGTTCGGACCTGTAAAGGAAGGCTGGGCATGCAGACGCGCGTGGTCGTGACCGGAACGGGGCTGATGACGGGCCTGGGCCTGGACCTGGCTTCGACGTGGCAGGGGCTGATGGAGGGGCGGCAGACCATCCGTCCCTACACGCTCTTCGACCCGTCGACGGTCGAGGTGCCCGTGGGCGTCCAGTTGCCCGACGGCGCGGACGAACTGTTCCGGGCGCGCATCAAGCCCCGCAGCCGGGCCCAGATGACCCGGGCCACGATGATCGCCCTGACGACCGCCGAGGCGGCGCTGCAGGACGCGGGACTGGACGTGGCGACCCTCGACCGCGAACGGGTGGGCGCGGTGGCCGGGGCCACGGGAACGGGATACGCGCCGACCACGCTGGACGCCGACCCGAACCGCATCCTGCGGAACATGGCCAGCGCGTCCGCGGCGTGGATCAGCCTGAAGAACCAGATGCAGGGGCCCTCGATGGTGGTCAGCACCGCGTGCTCGTCGGGCGCCTACGCGCTGGCGGCGGCGTGGGAGTGGCTGGAGCGGGGCGAGTGCGACGTGGTGGTGGCCGGGTCCGCGGAATCGGCCCTGAACCCGCCGGACGTGCAGGGGTTCACGGCGCTGATGGCGCTGGCCGAGCCCGACGGGGACGTGGCGGGCCTGTCGCGGCCCTTCGACGCGACGCGGCGGGGCTTCGTGATGGGCGAGGGCGGCGGGTTCCTGGTGCTGGAAACCGAGGCCCACGCGGTGCGCCGGGGCGCGCGGATCCTGGCGGTGCTGCACCGGCCGGGGCTGAACAGCGAGGGCTACAACATCCTGTCGCCCGAGCCCGGCGGCCTGGGCATGGCGCGGGCCATGCGGAAGGCGCTGCGCAACGCGGGCCTGGCGCCGGAGTCCATCGGCTACGTGAACGCCCACGGCACCTCCACGCCGCTGAACGATCTGTACGAAACCCAGGCGATCAAGGAGGTCTTCGGCGCGCACGCGGCCCACCTGCCCGTGTCGTCCACCAAGGGGGTCACGGGGCACTGCCTGTCGGGCGCGGCCGGCGTCGAGTGCGTCATCACCGTGAAGGCGCTGGTCGAAGGCATGCTGCCGCCGACGATGAACCTGCATCACCCGGACCCGGAACTGGACCTGGACTACATTCCGAACGCGCCCCGGGCGTCCGCGGTCCAGCATGCGATCAGCAACTCCTTCGCGTTCGGCGGACAGAACGGCGTGGTCGTGTTCAGCCGGTACCACCCGGCGGGGAAGTAGCATGGCGCGGCCCGTCTACCTTGCCGGCACCGGGGCGTACCTGCCGGGCGAACCGATCCCGGTCCAGCGCGCGCAGGAGGTCCTGGGCCCGCTGACCGACGCCCCCCCGCGGATCCTCCGCTGGATGGAATCCATGGCGCCGGTCATGCACGAAATCCTGGACATCGAGGTCGTGCACTACGCCATCGACCCGGTTACCCGGGAGGTCACCGACGACAACGTGACCATGGGGACGAAGGCAGCGGTCGCGGCCCTGGCGGACGCGGGGTTCGCGCCGGACGAGGTCGGCCTGATCACGTACGGCAGCGCCCACCAGGACCAGATGCCCACCGCGTCGGTCCGGATCCAGGCGGCCCTGGGCATCGAGGCGTGCGCCGAGTTCGGGATCCACGCGAACTGCACGTCGGCCTACAAGGCCCTGTACCTGGCCCACCGCCTCCTGGCCGCGGGCCAGTACGACACGGCACTGGTGGTGTCGTCGGGCATCTCGTCGTCGGAGTTGCGGGCCGAGTACTACAACCAGGCCCTGGTGGACAAGGAATCCCTGTTCCTGCGCTGGTTCCTGTCCGACGGCGCCGGGGCGCTGGTCCTGACGACCGATCGGGCGCGGGCCCGGCCGGTCGAGGTCGAGTTCACCTACGTCGAATCGGTGGGCGGCAAGCGGCCGTCCCTGATGTTCAACGAACGCCCGGCGTACTGGATGAACCCGCGGGAGGAATACGACCGCGGCCTGCACCACCTGCGGCAGCAGTTTCGCAACGAACTGGCCAGCGGCCTGTTCCAGGAACCGGGGGGGTCGGTCTTCTTCAACGGCTACCGGCGGATGATGGCGGCGGCGGGCATTGTCGCCAACGATCTGCGATGGTTCCAGGTGAACCTTCCGGCGAAGCACATCGTCGAGTCGGTGGTCGAGGAACTGGCGACCATCGGCGTGCCCCGGTCGGCCCTGTACACGCGGATGGATCGGATGGGCTACGCGGGACCGCCCATGGCGTTCATCGCCCTGGACGCGCTGATGCGCGAGGAGGCGCTGGCGCCCGGCGACCGCGTGGTGTCGTTCGTGACCGAGGTCAGCAAGTTCATGCAGGCAGGCTACGTGCTGCGCCGGCTGTAGAACCCGGAGGCCACCATGCATTCCCGCGTCGCCTTCGCCTTCCCGGGGGCCGGGGTCCAGGCGTCGGGGTACGAGGCGCCCTTCCTGGAACGCTACGCGGCGCTGGTGGGGCCTGGCCTGGCCCGGGCGTCGATCCGGGTCGGGGCCGACCTGTCGGCGGCCGCGGGCGGGGGATTCGAGGAACTGCCCGAACTGCCCCGGCAGGCCTTCACGTTCGCCTACGGTGTCGGCGTGGCGGCGGTCCTGCGGGCCCAGGGCGCAATCCCGACGGTCCTGGCGGGACACAGCCTGGGCGTGTACGCGGCGGCCGTCGCGTCCGGGGCCCTTTCGTTCGACGACGGGCTGACGCTGGTCGAGGTCGCCTGGCGGGCCGCATCGCGGTCCTGCGCGGGCCTCGGGGTCGGCATGGCCGTGATTGCCGGGCTGGATCTGGCCGAGGTCGTGGGTCTGCCCGGGGTGGACGGCGTCGCCGTGCGGGTGGTCCTGGTGAACGCTCCCGGGTCGATCGTGCTGGGGGGACCCGTCGCGGGCATCGAACGGGCGCTGCAGGCGGCCGAGGCTGCCGGCGCCGCCCGGATCGTGTGGCTGGACCGTTTCATCGCCTACCATCACCCGGACTGCATGGCCGATGCGTCCGCGGCGCTGGGGGAGGCGGCTGCGGGGATGGTGTGGAAGGACCCGGCGGTGCCGGTGGTGTCCACGATCGACGGGCTTGCGATCCACCGGGGCGACGAGGTCCGGGACTACGTCGTGGCGAACCTCCGCACCCCGATCGCCTGGCCTCTGGCCATCGCTGCGTTCGCGTCCCTGGACGTGCGGAACGTGGTCGAGTGCGGCCCGGGCCTGACGTTGACGCGGATGGCCCGGTTCCTGGAACCCGAAATGGCGTGGCGCAACGTGCGTCGCCTGGTGAAGGGCGACGCCTGAGGGGAGCCGGATGCGCATCCTGGTGGCGGGCGCGGGGAAGATGGGCCGGGACGTGGGACTGCGGTTCCTGCGGTCCGGGCTGGACGTGACCTGGGTCGAGCGGTCGCCGGACCGCAGCGCGGCCTTCGAAAAGCGTCTGGGGAAGGACATTCGCCGGGCGGTCGAGGAAGGCGAGATCCTCGGACGGGCATCGGTGCTGGTTCCCGGGACCCCGGTCGAACCCTTCGACGCCCTCTACGAAGCGGTGGACGAAGACCTGGACGCCAAGCGGGCGGTGGTCGCCGAGTGGGCGGGACACCTGGTCCCCGACGGCCTGATCCTGAGCAACACGTCGTCGATCCTGCCCTCGGAAATCGACCCCCGGTGCGTCGGGCTGCACGCCTTCTACCCGACCGCCCTGACGGGATTCTGCGAGGTCGTCGTTCCGGCGGATTGTCCTGCCCAGCGGCGCCGGGCCGTCGTGGCGCTGGCGGCACGCCTGGGCCTGCGGCCGATCGTGCAGGACCAGACGCATGCCTTCGCGGTCAACCGCCTGATGCTGCCGGTGCAGGACTGGGCCCTCCGGGCGGTCGTGGCCGGGATCGACCCCGCGGCGGTGGACGCCGCCGCGGCCCATGCGTGGCCCAGTTGGGAGCCCCTGGGCATGATGGACGCGATCGGCCTGGACACCGTGGCCGCGTCCGTGGGCCGGTACCGGTTCCGCATGAACGCCGAGGAATCGGCCGCCTTCGTCGTGCTGGAAGAAGGCCTTGGGATCCTGGTGGCCGCGGGGAAGACGGGGGCGAAGGCCCACGATGGCATCCGGACGGGCGGCGCGCTGCCCTGGCCGTCCCTGGGCCGGATTCCGCCGGACCTCGGCGCCGACATGGAAGCCCTGTTCCGCAACGCCTGCGCCCGTGCGCTGGCGTTCCGTGACATCCCCGCGGGGGGGCTGGCGCTGGCGCTGTCCGGCCTGTTTGGTGTACCTTACCGCCCGGCGGATCGCGACCTTCTGACACCCGAAGCCCGGGAGCGGTGCGAGCGCCAGGCCCTGGCCACAGGCCTTGCATACTGGCGGCCCGCCCCCAGCGATCCAGGGGCCATCGACCCCTGGTCCGGCGACGGCGCCTGACCCCCGCTTGATCTGGATTCGGGAGGGCCGTGTGACGGTGCATTTGCAACGCGACGGTGATCTCGGTCGCCTGATCCTGGACCATCCCCCCGCCAACACGCTGCCCGACCCCGTGTTCGTCGATCCGGCCGCGCTGGCCGCCTTCCTGAACGCGCCCGATCTGCGGGGCGTTGTGGTGCAGGGCGCCGGACGCCACTTCTGCGGGGGCGCGGACATCGAGGGCCTCCTGGCGCGACTGCAGAACCCGGATGCACTGGGGGGCGCACTGACCCGGGGCAAGGCCCTCCTGCGCCTGCTGGCCGATGCCCCGGTGCCGGTCGTTGCGGCGATCCGCGGCCAGTGCCTGGGCGCCGGCCTGGAAATCGCGCTGGCCTGCCACGCCCGCGTGGCCTCGGACGGCGCCATGTTCGGCTTTCCGGAATCGACCCTGGGCCTGCTGCCCGGCCTGGGCGGTACCGTCGGCGACGGCGATCGGGTCGAGCGGCGGGTCCGGGCGGACCTGCTGCTGACCGGGCGGCTGCTGGGTGCGGACGAGGCGCTGGCCCTGGGCCTGGTGGATCGGGTCCTGCCGGGCGGTGGCACGGTGGCAGCCGCCGAGGCGTTCCTGCGGACCTGGATCGACGGCCGCTCGCCGGCCCTGGTCCATGCCCTGATGGAAGCGATGCGCAATGCCCGGCGATTGCCCCGGGACGAGGCCCTCCGGCGCGAAACGGATCTGTTCCTGCGCGTGGCCCGGGAGGCGCGAACGTGAGTATTCTGGATCGTCCCGAGTCGGCTTCGGCTCCGGCGAGAGTTTCCTCCGGAAACCCATCGCCTGCGCCTGCGCGCTCGGGAGGAACTCTGGTGAGCCTCGCGCGGGTGCCCCTGGCCGATGTGGCCCGGGACCGCGCCGCCATCCTCCGCCAATCGTTCGACGTTGGCGAGCAGGCCGACCTGGAAGGTCGCCCCGATCGGACCGTGGCGGGCCGGCTGGCCCTGAAGCGGGCCCTGGTGGACCTGTGGGTGCGCCTGGCCCCGGGCGTTCCGGCGGCCGCCCGGGACTTCATCCTGTCCCGGGAAGCGTCCGGCGCCCCGGGCCTGCGGTCCGTGCCGGGTTCCATCGCGCCCGGGCAGGTACGGGTGTCCATCTCCCACTCCCCGGACCTCGCCGTGGGCCTTGCCGTAGCCACCCAACCCGGGGGCGCGCCATGACACACTCCCCCCTGGCGCTGGAACGGGACGGCGACGTCGCGCTGCTGGTCCTGGACGCGCCGCCCCGGAACGTGATGGACCGCGCGTTCTTCGAGGCCTTCGCGGCCTGCGTGCGGGACGTCCTGCCGGGCCTGGACGCGGCGGGCCTGGTGGTGCGTGCTCGGGGCCGGCATTTTTCCGCGGGGGCCGACGTGGACCAGTTGCGCCAGGTGGCCGCATCTGGGGACTCGGAAGCCTGCCGTTCGCTGCGGGAAAACGCGGCGGCGTTCACGGCCCTGGAGGCGCTGCCCTTCCCGACCGTCGCGGCGGTGGACGGCGCGTGCCTGGGCAGCGGCCTGGAACTGGCGCTGGCCTGCGGGGGGCGCGTCGCGACGCCGTCCGCGCTGTTCGCCGCGCCCGAGGCGTCGTTCGACCTGATGCCGGGGTGTGGCGGCACGGTGCGCCTGCCGGAACGGATCGGCGTCGGGGCCGCCCTGGACCTGTTGCTGACGGGCCGGTACGTGGACGCCCAGGAGGCCCTGCACCTGGGCCTGGTGGATGTCCTGGCGCCCCGGGCCGAACTGCACGGTGCCGCCGTCCGCTGGGTGCGCCGCCTGGCAGCCGAACGGGGGAGGTTCCCATGAAGGTCCTGCTGGTGAACCCGCCGCGATCGCCCCACAACGCCCTGCGGGACCACGCGCCGCCGGAAGCGCTCCGGTTCGTCCACTCGCGCCTGGTGGGCCCGCCCCTGGGCCTGCTGACCATCGCGGTCGCGGCCCGGGACGACGCCGACGTGTCGTTCATCGACCTGAAGGGCGAATACGACCTCCACCCGGACGCCCCGTCGCCGGCCGACTTCATCCGGTCCCGCATCCAGGCCGACCCTCCCGACCTCGTGGGCGTCACCTTCATCGCGTCCGAAACCCCGGCCGGCCTGGACATCCTGCGGGCGGTGAAGGCCGTGTCCCCCGGCATCGTCACGGTCGCGGGCGGGCTGCACGCGACCCTGTGCCCCGAGGACTTCGTGGACCCGGCCGTGGACATCGTGGTGCCGGGCGACGGCGCCGTCGTCTTCCGGAACCTGGTCCGGACGCTGGCCGCGGGCGGCGACCTGGACACGGTGGGTGGACTGCTGGTCCGTGACGGAGATCGACTGCGCCCCACGCTGGCACCGGCGCCCCCGGTGGACCCGGCGGGTCGCGACTTCCTGGTCCCGGACCGGTCCTACCTCCAGCCCTGGCTGTCCACCTACACCGTGGGCGGGCGACCGCAGCCGGTGACGTACGTGTTCACGTCGCTGGGCTGCACCTCGCGCTGCTCGTTCTGCAGCATCTGGCCCCAGCGGGACGGCGCCTACCTGCAGCGGGACGTCGACAGCGTGGTCGCCGAACTGGCCTCGCTGACCGAGTACGAGGTGATTCGCTGGGCCGACGCGAACTCGGTCGTGGATCTGGAGTGGACCGCCCGCCTGCTGGACCGCCTGGAGGCCGAGGGCATCCGGAAGCACTTCGTGATGGACCTGCGGCTGGACACGGCCGCGAAGCACCCCGGCCTGATCGCGCGCCTGGCCCGGGGCGGGCTGAAGGTCGTCATCACCGGCATCGAGTCGCCCCGGGCCGAGGAACTGAAGCGGTACAACAAGGCCCTGGACACCCGATCGATCACCGAGGGGCTGAAGGTGTTCGCCGACAACGGCATCCTGCTGCGGGCGAACTACGTGGTGGATCCGGACTACGGGCCGGACGACTTCGCGGCGCTGGCCGACTTCGCCACGGCCCACTCGACGGCGTACGCGGGGTACACGATCCTGACGCCCATGCCCGGGACCGGCCTGCACCGCCAGATGCGGCCCCGGATCGTCGATTCCGACCTGGCGAAGTACAACTTCTTCAACTGCGTCGTCGAAACGCGCCTGCCCCTGGATCGGTTCTACGAGGAGGCCGGGCGCCTGTGGGCGATCCGGACCGGGGATCACGTCATTTCGTAGGCGCGAACCGGGGCCGCCAGACGCCGGGTTGATCAGTTCGTGTCCCACACCAGCGTGTAGGGCTCGCAGCCCGGCTCCCCGCGGATCGACCACCAGACACGGCCTGATTCCTCGTTGAACGCGTCCGTGTCCAGGTCGTCCGCGTACACGCCGAAGGGGACCCAGACGGGGGTCACTTCGTCCTGCGGATCGGGAATGGGAGGCGGCACGTAGGTGCCGTCCTTGCACTTGGGGCCCTGGATGTCCCCCGCCCCCTCCGCCGGGTCGGCGCCTTTGCGCCACCATACGCAGATGTGGTACGCGCCGGTCCCGCCCGAAAGGTACGCGCCAGGCGACAGGGATGTATCGAGGAATCGATTCACTTCGGCCACGCGGAACGTGAAGAAGTCCTCCTCGTCCAACGCGTGGGTCCACCCGATCGTGTCGGCGATGTCATCCCTTTCATCGACGCTGCCCAGGTCCCTGGCGGTCTGGAACGTGTCGTTCGGCTCCTGTGCGTCCCTCTGCACGTCGCATTCGGCCGCCCATTCGCAGGTATCCAGGCAACGGAACGTCCCGCACCGGTTCGGGCACGGGTCCGTCGTCGCGGGTGCGCACGAACCGGGGTGGGCGCACTCGGACCACTCGGGCCAGGTGCAGTCATCGCCGCACGTACGCCGCCGCTCCCCGCAGAAACCGCAATCCTCCGCCGCCTCGACGCCGGAATCGCATTCGTGGCCCTCGTCGACGACGTCGTCGCAGTTGTCGTCGATGAGGTTGCACTTCAACTCGGTCACGCGGGGGTTCCGGCTGTCGGACGTGTCGTCGCAGTCGCCGCCCGTCTTCGTCACCCAGTCGCCCGCCGCGAGGCACAGGCACCTCCCCGCGTCCCGCGCGCCGTAGGTGTCGTGGTCCGCGTCCGGGTACCACATCTCGCACCCCAGCCGGTCCAACCCGTCGTCCGTGCCCAGGACGCAGTCGTCGTCCTTGCCGTTGCAGATTTCCGTCATGCCGGGGTTGACGTTCCGGTCCTGGTCATCGCAATCGGAGCCGTTGTCCACCAGGGTCACCGTCGGGTCCGCTCCGCAGCCGCAGCGTGTCGTCGCGGCATCGCCGTACCCGTCCTTGTCCTGGTCCACGTAGCGGACCTGGCACTCCCCCACGGTGGGCTCGTCGATCACGTCATCGCAGTCGTCGTCGATGTCGTTGCAGACCTCGGTCGCGTCGGGGCTCACCGCCTTCACGGCGTCGTTGCAGTCCCCCGCCCGCGAGGCGGTCCAGGGCACCCCCAGGCCGCACCCGCAGCGCGGCTCGCCCACGCCGTACCCGTCCCCGTCATCGTCCCGCCAGAAGGACGTGCAGTCCGCCGTCCCGTCCTCGTCCGTGTCGCCGTCGCAGTCGTCGTCGTACCTGTTGCAGATTTCGTCCTTCGGCGGTCCCGCCCTGCACACCTTCGTGCCGTGCTCGCAGACCCGGGGCCCGACGCAGATCGTGGTGCCCCACTGCAGCGCGCACTCGCCGAAGACGATCTCCTCGTCCGTCTGCCCGTCGCAGTCGTCGTCGAGGTCGTTGCACGTCTCCTCGACCGCGTCGGGCGCGTCGCACGCGGCCAGGCCGTCCGCCGTACACGTTCGCACGCCCGAGCACGTCGCCATCCCGTTCGTCCGCGTGCACGACGTCGCCAACTGCCGCTGCACCGCCGCAGCCGGGCACACGCACTCCGCCCCCAGCGACGGCACGCACTGCTTCACCGACGAGGGCCGGTTCTCGGGCCGGATGCAGTCGTACCCGTCGGGGCACCCTTCGCCGATCCTGCAGTCGATCGCGCAGAACTTCCCGGCCTGCGCCGTCCCGAGGCACAGGTCCTTCGTTTCCACCCCCTCCGGGCGGCAATCCGCATCCTCGTTGCACGGCGCGCACAGAAGGTCCGGCCCCGGCACGCAGGCCCGCACGTCGTCCCCGCCCAACCCCAGGGTGCGGCAGATCCGTCCCTCCGGGCAGGCCTCGTCCGTTCCACAGGGGGTGAACGCCGGCGCGTCCGGCTGGTCCCGGCCGGCTCCGTCGTCTGCCACGTCCCACGAAACGTCCCGGTCGTCGCCGTCGCCACCCCGGTCCAGGAGGTTCGAATCGGCCGGCACGTCCCGCGCGTCCGCGACCAGGTCCTCCCCGGGCGTCTGGCTGTTGCCGGTGCAGGCCCATTCCAGCGCGCACGCCCCGATCAGCACGCCCGTGAACACGCCCCGAAGGTTTCGCATGACCATCCTCGCGCCGATGAAACGGTCGGATCCTACTGAACGTTCGGCAACGAGGCAATCGGATTGACAAATCTACGGTCGGGACCCGTTTTTCCGTATCCCGGTGCAGTTTGTGCTTGACGCACGAAGGCTGTCCCCGGGCCGGCCGTCTGTGGGCGATCCGGACCGGGGACCACGTCATTTCGGAGCGGGTGTCGCGCCGGCGAACCGCGGCCAGGCCCGGCGCAGGCGCAGCAGCGTGCGGAACATCGGCTCGGCCAGGCCGTCCCGGGCGCGCATCTCGACCGCCTGCCGCAGCATGTCCGGATCCGGGGTATTTTCGCCCGGAGGCAGGCAGTTCGGGCGCGTCGCGGCCGCCTGGACCAGCAACCGCATCACGCCGTCGTACCCCAGGGGCGGCTGCACGTAGAAGGTCGGCGTCACCAGGTCGTCGTCCGGTCCCACCAGGCCCTCGCGCAGCGCGATCCGGTGCAGGGGCGTGGCGGGGTAGATCCGCAGGCCCACACCCATCAGCACCAGGTCGTCCGGCGAAATCTCGCGATCGATGAAGTCCAGGGACTCGGCGATGGTGGATTCGTCCTCGCCCGGCCCGCCGAACAGGAAGAACCACACCGTCGGCATGGCCTCGGTCCGGATCACTCGCGCCGCGCGCAGCAGGCCGTCGGGGGTGAAGTTCTTGCCCAGGCTGCGGATCATGCGCGGGGAAGCCGAGTCGGGCGTGCAGTCGATCTGGGCGAAGCCCGCGGCCTTCATCCGGCCCAGCAGGTCCGCGGTCACGCCGCCCGGGTTGACGCCCATCGTCCGCAACCGCACGCCCGGCGCGGCCGCCACGATGGCGTCGCAGATGGCCTCGGCGTGCCCCGGGGGTTCGTTGAAGGTCGAATCCACGAACTCGAAGGTGGCGCCCGGCAGGCGCGCGGCCGCCTCCGCGATCTCGCCGGCGATGTCCGACGCCTCCCGGAGTCGGTACACCCGGCCCTCGACGTTCGGATAGGTGCAGTAGATGCAGCCGTGGGAGCACCCGCGGCGGGCCTGTACCGGGTACGAGCCCAGGCGCCGGTAGGGCGTGAAGTCGATGTGCAGATCGACCTCGGCGCGGGGTGTGACCAGGGGCCCCGGCAAGCATCGGGGCGGGTTCACGACGATGCGCCCGTCCCGTCGCGATACCACGCCCGGAAGATCGCCCGGGTCGCGGCCGTCCCGCAGGGCCAGCAGCAGGTCGCGGAAGGCGTGCTCGCCCTCGGCCACCACGCCCCAGTCGGCGCCGTAGTCGTCCATCAGGTGCGCCGGGAACAGGCTGAAGGCGCTGCCGCCCAGGACCAGCGGCACGCTCGTCAGGGCGCGCAGGGGCCGCACGAATTCGTCGCGGACCTGGTCCAGGAAGAACGTGCCCCCGCGGGCTATCAGGTCGTCCACGTTCCGGATCGTCAGGCCGACCACGTCCGGCCGGAACCCCTGGACGGCCTCGGCCAGCCCGGCGCCGCTGTCGAACGCCCCGTCGTGCACGCGCACCTCGAAGTCCTCCCGCAGGGCGCTGGCCAGCAGGCACAGTCCCAGGGGCGCAACGGGATACGGGATGCGGCAGGTATTGGTGTTGATCAGCAGGACGCGCTTCACGGGCGAAGGATACGGGGCGTCCCCGCGGGCGTCAAGGTGTGGGGCGGGTCAGGAAAACCACTCGCGGCGCGGGGGATGCAGGAGGATCAGGACCAGCGCGGCCAGGACCAGGAGCTGGCCGGTCCCGCCGATCAGCGACACGACCAGTCCCACGACGCCGACCGACTCGAACAGGACCCACCCGGCGATCATCCGCGGCGGCAGGGCCAACCGGGGACCGGTGGGTTCCGGGGCGGGCTCGCCGGAGGGTGCCCGCGGCCCGGTCGGCCCAACGCGCCGGAACAGCCAGATGCCGGCCAGGACCAGCAGGCCCGCGATCCCGTGGAAGATCGCGTGAACCTCCCCGGGCAGGTCCATCGGGGCGATCTTGTCCCGCAGCACCATCGTGAGGACCCCGTAGAGCACCACGGAGGCGGCCAGGGCCAGCCGGAGGATCCGGGCCACGGCCAGGGCGGGCGGGGTGTCGGGGCCGGTGGGGTTCAGCATCGGGGACCTCCGGGATTCGACCGTCCCGGCGAGGATACCACGTGCCTCACCGAGCCGATCCTGCGTGCCGTTCCGAGACAGGGGCGACTCGAAACGATACGAAGTGTGCCGCAGCGGATCACGCGGCGAATCGCGTGATTGCGGGGGGAAATGGCCCTCCCGAGCCCGTCCCGGGATGGGCTCGGCATACACGGATAAAAGTGGTCCGAGGCTTGCATTGCCTTCCTGGACCCAAGGGTGTGTCCGGCGGGATCCGGAATCGCGAATGGCCTGAAATCGCGAGTGCCCAGATGCGATGCGACAGCGACAGCGACGGCCTCTACCAGCGACAGCGACTCTGCGGCACGGATCCCGTCGGCACACCCGGGGGACAAATCCCGGGGGTCTTCCGAGGCCCGCGCTTCTGCCGGTGAAGCGTGGCGGTACGGAGGCCACCCCTGGGCATCGACCTGGAGGTGCCTGATGCGTCATGTCCTGTTTGCCGCCTTGTTCCTTGCGATTGCGTCCTGCGGGGTTCCCCCGGCCGCGGATCCCACGGAAAGCGCCGCCAGCGCGTTGTATCCCCGGACGACCCTGCTGGCGAACCAGTCGGGCCTGTCGCGCAGCCTGGTGCCCTGGCTGCACCCGGCGGACGTGCCGGCCGTGGATTCGGGTTCGACCGACATCCCCTACACCGAGCCCGACGTGCCCGCGACCCAGCCCGACGTGCCCGCCGTGGCCGACGTTCCCCGCGATGACGGTCCGGCGGTCCCGGGCCTGACGGTCCGCGTGGAGGACCAGACCTCGACGACCGTGCGCCTGTCGTGGGCCCCGATCCCCGGTGCCGCCGCCATTCGCGTGCTCCTCGGGGCCGAACCCCCTGCGTCGGCGTCCGCCTCCATGGCCGTGGAATCCGAACTGGAAGTCCTGGCGGGGAACGCGACCGAGGTGACGCTGGAGGGCCTGGCCCCGGCGGTGGACCTGTTCCTTCGCGTGTCCGCCGACACCGATGCCGGCACGTTGTCCGGTACCGTCCATGCCCGCACGATCGGAGGTCCCCGGGCGTCGCTGGACTCGCCGGTCCGCGAGGTCCACGGCTACGCCCCGAAAATCCTCCAGGTGGTTCTGGCCAACGGCAACGGCGCCCAGTGGCAGGCGGGACCGTGGCAGGTCGCCCGCCACGACGGTTCGCCGATCGGGGTCGTGGATGTCGCGCGCCAGTCCCTGCCCGTCGGGGCGCCGGCCTACACCGTGGGCTACGGCAAGGACTACGACGACAGCGTCATCGACGTGGACCACCGGATCTACCTGGTCCTGGATTCCGCGATTGGCAGTCCCGAAATCCTGCGGGTCCGGGGACCCGGCGTCGATCTGCTGGTCCCGTTCAGCGATCGCTACCTGGAAACGCCGGTCGTCCAGTTGAACCAGGTCGGCTACAACCCCCGCGCCACCCGCCGTTACGCCTACGTGTCCGGGTGGATGGGCGACGGCGGAGCGTTGTCGCTGGCGGGCTTCCCTGCCACGGCCGAGGTCCTGTCCGAACCCGTCGATCCCCTGGCGCACCGGGATACCGTCCGCGCCGCCCTCCCGATCACCCTGCGCTCGGCCGGCGACAAGGACGCGGCCACCGAGGTCCGCGAGATCGATCTGGCCCAGGTCCCGGCCGACGAGGCCGCGGCACTGCGCATCCGCATCCCCGGCGTGGGCGTGTCCTGGCGCACGGCGGTCAGCGAGAAGGCCGCGTTCGAGGCCTTCTACGTCGTTGTCCGAGGGCTGTTCTTCAACCGGTGGCACGGGGATCTGAACGCCGAGGTGACCGACCACGTGCGCCCCGCGGACCACGGCCAGGTCTACACGGCCGAGGGGACGGACTTCGATGCGAAGTTTTCGGAAAGCCAGCCGAAAACCGGTGCCCGCGCCCTGGTCGGCGGCTACCATGACGCCGGCGACTTCGATCAGCGCCCCATGCACACCGTGGTTCCGCAGTTGTTGATGCGCGCCTACGAAACGAACCCGGGCCGGTTCACCGACGGCCAGGCCCGGATCCCGGAAAGCGGCAACGGCATCCCGGACCTGCTGGACGAGGCCCTCTGGGGCGTCCAGGCCTGGGAGGCGCTGCAGGAATCCGACGGCGGCGTCCGCATGGGCGTCGAGTCCACCCGCCATCCGTGGGCGTTCTACCTGGCCTCGGACGATCCGCTGACCTACTGGACCTATTCGCGGTGCCCGAAGACCAGCGCCCGGGCCGCGGGCATCTTCGCCCAGGCCGCCCGCCTGGTGGCCCCGTTCGACGCCGATCGTGCGGCGACCCTGCGGGATCGCGCGGTCCGGGCCTTCGCCTATGCCAAGGCCAACGGCGCCGGCGCGGCGTTCCTGTTGTACGGCGCCAGCGAACTGTTCCGCCTGACCGGCGACGCCGCCTACAAGACCGCCTTCGGCAGCGCCTGGACGTCCATGGGCGCGTACGGCGCCTTCAACAACATGTCCGAAATCCAGCTGTTCTTTTCCGACTACAAGGCCGGCCAGCAGGCGATGCCTGACTACCTCCAGGGCTACTACGGCGCGGTGGGCGCCGATGCGGGCATCCGCGACACGACGAAGGCGTGGATGACGACGCTGGCCAGGAACCACGTGGCCATCCTGGACGGCGACCACGCGCACCGGAACCCGCGGCCCTCCTCGTACCCCAGCACCTGGGGCCAGTTCGTCGGATCGGCCCGCTTCATGGATACCGTGATCGGCCGGATGGCGCTGGGCGGCATGACCGCCGCCGAGCAGCAGAAGAACTTCGACGCCCTCAGTCTGTCGGCGGACTTCGTCCTGGGCGGGAACCCCGACGGCCTGGTGTATTTCACGGGCCTGGGCAGCCGCCACCCTGAGGAGCCCCTGCACCTGGACTCCCTGGCGTTCGTGAAACTGGGGAAAGGCACGGTTCCCGGCATCCCCGTGTACGGGCCCGTGGACAACCTGAATGCGGCGCAGTACCAGTTGCCGGCCAAGAACGCGTTCTTCCCGTCCTTCGACCAGTTGCCCCTGGGGCGCCGGTTTGCCGACGTCCGGACGGTGGTGCAGTGCACCGAGTTCACCGTCTGGGAATCCCAGGCGCCGTTCGCCGAACTGTTCGGGCTGCTGCTGGGACCGGGGATGACGGCCGACGTGCTGCCGATCGACCAGGGGCCCGACCTCGTCGCCCCCTGACGCCTACCTCGCGCCCCGCCGCGACACCACGGCGCCCACCGTCTTGAACAGCAGGACCAGGTCCGTCCAGATCGATACGCGGTGCGAATAGCGCAGGTCCATCCGCATCCACTCCTCGAAGGGCACCAGGCACCGGCCGCTCACCTGCCAGATGCAGGTCAGGCCCCCGATGACCTCCAGGCGCCTGCGTTGCCAGGGCTGGTACTTCGGCACCTCGTCCAGGGTCGGCGGGCGGGGGCCCACCAGGGACATGTCGCCCTTCAGGACGTTCCACAACTGGGGCAGTTCGTCCAGGCTGGCCCGGCGCAGCATTCGGCCGAACGGGGTGATGCGCGGGTCATGCTCGATCTTGAACACCGGCCCGTCGGCCTCGTTCAGGTGCAGCAGTTCCTGCTTCCGCGCCTCGGCGTCCTCGTACATCGTCCGGAACTTGTAGAACCAGAACGGACGTCCGCCGATCCCGGCCCGGCGCTGCCGGAAGATCACGGGTCCCGGCGACGAGGCCTTGACCAGGACCGCCAGGACCAGCAGCACGGGCGACAGGAGAACCAGCATGAACGCGGAGCCCCCGACATCCATCACGCGCTTCCAGCGGGGGATGGGTGCGATGAACATCCTGCTGAGGCCCCGCGGCGGCTCCTCCGAGGGGGCCACGTCCGTGTCCGGGGGTGGTTCGACCTCGGGCAGCCCCGCCAGCAGTGGGCCGTGGCGCGGTTGGATGCCGCCATGGCAGGCTCCGCCGCAGGCGACCTGTCCGCAGGCCTCGGGCTGGTCGCACTCGGGCTGGTAGGTATAGAAGCGGATCGCCACCGCGCAGGAGGCTGCGTCGAAGGCCGCCTTCAACTTCAGGCCGAAGAGGCGCGCGCCCTCCCGGTCGGTTTCGGGCAGCAGGATGCCCAGTTCCTCCGAATCGAACCAGCCCACGTCGTCGATTTCGCGGATGCAGCCCGCGATCAGCCCCGGCGTCCGATGCAGGATGGCAAGGCGCAGTTCGATCAGGTGCAGCACCACGACCGAGAACGGGCGGCGACTTCGATCGGACCGGGCGCGTTCGCGGTTGACCAGGCGGCGGAACAGGTCCTGCGGCAACAGGTTCGGCAGGCGCGACAGCACCCGGGCTCGGATCTGGCGGCGAAAGCGGCGGAGCCAACGAGCGACCACGGACCTCCTCCTCGGTGGGCGGCGTGGAAGAACCGTCCCCGAAAACCCGGTGTGATTCGGCGGCCTCATTGTCCCGCATCCGGGGCGGCGGATCCATCCCCGGGGGGAGGAACTCCGCGTCAGGGTTGAGGATTCGCCAGCCGGTGATCCCCACAACCTTGACATATCCGGCGGTTCGGGTAAATCTGCGGGTCGTCGGGAAATACGACGAGAATGGTCCGGGAAAGGGCCCGGGCACGAACGAACACTACGGAGGAATCCCATGCGCAAGACCCTGTTGTTCGGTGCTGCAGTGATGTTCCTGGTGGCGTGCGGCGGGAAGTCGATCAAGGAATTCACGCCGACCGAGCAGGACAAGCAGACCGCGATCACCGTCGTGAACGACACCAAGGGGCTCCAGGCCCTGAAGACGAACGCGAAGGACTCGAGTGCCCTGGGCGCGTTCGCGAAGATCCAGTCCGGGGCGAACTCGCTGATCGGGTCGGCCCAGGCCGCGAAGGCCTTGACGCTGGACAGCGTCCAGTCGGCCATCGACGAAACCTGCATCACCCAGTCCGGCGGCACGGTCACGTACAACAACTGCTCGGACGGCGGCCAGACGATCAACGGGACGATTTCGATCGTCGGCGACGTCTACTCGATCAACCTGACGATCGGCTTCGCCAGCGGCGGGTATTCCGGCGACGTCACCTACGCGGGCTCGATCACGGCCACCGACAGCCTGGTCAACGGCCACCTGTCGTTCGACTACGATTACAGCAGCGTCACGTACAGCGTGGACGTCACCTACAGCAACCTGGTGCTGGACGCGGGCTGCCTGCTGGGCCCGCTGGGCGGTTCCCTCGAGGTGGACTCCAGCACGAAGGTTTCCGGCTACGGCGGCCTGGGCTCCACCAGCCTCACCTTCCGCGCGGACTACGGCCCGGCATGCGGCGGTGTGAAGATGTTCGGGGGTTGATTCGGGTCGGTGCCTCGGGGTCCCTCGCGGGCCCCGGGGTGCGGTCCGGTTCAGTCCAGCTTCTTCGTCTTGCGCAGTTCTTCCATGACCTTGCGATACTGGACATCCCAGGCCATCGTCCCTTCGGTCAGGTTCTTGATGCGGCGGCGAATCTCGCCGTCCAGCTCCTCGTCGGCGCCCAGGTGCTTTTTCAGCACGGGGACCATCTGGACGACGAGTTCGTTGTCCATCCCGAAGACTTCCTCGACGTGGCGGCTGTGGATCAGCGCCTCGATCAACTGGGCGATGAGGTATTCCTGCATCCCTTCGCCCATGCCGAAGCCGCGCTCGCGGGCGATCTGCGACTTGACCTTGTTCAGTTCACTGTAGTCGCGCTTCTGGGTCGCGATGACGTCCCGGGCGCGGTCGGTGATTTCGCGATCGAGGCGGATGTACTCCCGCAGGACGGACTCGATGTCCATCTCGACCTCGTGGATCTCGTCGGGCAGGACCTCGATCGCATTCGACGCGATCAGGGCGTCCACCAGGTCGTGTGCCACCGTGGGGACCTTGCCACTCATCAGCTTCATGTCGCCTCCCTTGCCTTCCGCACGCGGGGTTCAGGACCCGCGAAAGTCGGGGGACTCTAGCATGGGAAACGGCCGCTATGCAATCAGAAATACGGGTTTTTGCGCGTCGATCGGCGCGGTGATGGTCGTTCGGGGACGCGGCCTCCGTGGTACAATCCCGCAGGCCGTCCGGGAGGGAACCATGACGATCGAGGAACGCCTGAATGTCGAACTGGTCCGCGCGATGAAGGCGCACGACACCAACGTGCTGGACTGCGTGCGGATGGTGAAAAGCAAGCTGTCCGAAAGGCGGACCTCCCCGGGATTCACGGGGGGGATCACGGACGTGGTGGCCATGGAGGTCATCGACGCATACAGCCGCAGCATCCGGAAGGCGCTGGGCGAGTTCGCCACGGGCGGGCTGACGGCCGGCCCGATGGTGGACAAGTACAAGTTCGAAATCGAGTACCTGGCGCAGTACCTGCCGCAGAAGCTGGACGAGGCCGCGACGCGGGACCTGGTGCGGCAGACCATCGCGGAGCAGGGCATCTCCGGCCTGGCCAACGTGGGCCGGTTGATGGGCGCGATCATGAAGGGCCACAAGGACGTGGTCGATTCGGCGATGGTCAAGCGGATCGCCGAGGAAGAACTGCGGCCCCCGCCTGCCTGATGCCCGGCGCGGTCGGAACCGTCACGCCACTCCCCGTCAGAACTCGCTGGTTTCCAGGTCCGGGGGCATTCCCGACATGCCTGCTGGCGGGGGTTCGGTTCCCGCGAGGTGGGGGACCGGGATGCCGCCCGTGGCCAGGGCCGCGCCCGTGACCGGGTCGATGGCGACCATCACCACGCCCGCGGGCGGCGTCGCCAGGTCATCCACCACAGGCCGGCCGGCGGTTGCCGCGGCGACGAAGTCCTTCCAGACGGGCAGGGCGGTGTCGGCGCCGAACACCTTTCCGTTGGCCTTGGTGCGTCCCAGCCAGCGCTCGTGCCGGTCCTGGCCCACCCAGGCCACGGCGGCGATCTCGTGGGTCCAGCCCGTGAACCACACGTCGTAGGGCAGCGTGCCGGTCTTGCCGCATACGGGCCGGCCCAGGGAGTGGGTGGCCCTGCCGGTGCCGCGCTCGGCGACGCTGCGCAGGTTGGCCGCGACCACGTAGGCCGTTTCGGCGGATGCGGCGCGCCGGGCCGCGGGATCGGCGGATGCCACCTCCCGGGCGATGGCGTCCAGCAGGCCCACCGTGGGATCCCGGGGCGATCGGTTGTCCAGCAGGATGCGGCCGTCGGCGTCCCGGACCACCGCGACGCGCACCGGTTCCGGCGTGATTCCCCGGGCGGCGAAGGCCGCATAGGCCCGCAGCAGGTCGAACGCAGTGCCGTCGGCTCCCAGCGCCTCCGCCGGGAAGCCCTGGAACGGCCGGGTCCAGCCCAGGCGAACGGCCCAGTCGTTCAGGCCCTCCACGCCCACCCGGTCCAGGACCGTTCTAAAGACCCGCAGGGACACCGCGTTTTCGGATCGGGTCAGGGCCTCCCACAGGGTCAGGTCCTCGGCGCTCTTGCCGGTTTCCGGTGTCCAGTCGCCCTCGCGGAAGGGGGCGCCGCTGAGGACGGCCGACGGCGCGATCCCCAGGTCGTAGGCCTTCGAGTAGTACAGGGGTTTGACGTTGCTGCCGGTCTGGCGGACGGACCGCGTGCGATCCACCTGGCTGTTGTCGAAATCCGTGCCGCCGGACAGCGCGGGGACGTAGCCGGAGCGCGGCTCCAGGGCCAGCAGGGCCGCCTCGGGCCGCGGGAAGAGGTCCAGGTCGTACTCGTCCACCGCGGCCGGGGCCGGGTCCGGGGCGGCCTTTGGGGCGGCCTTCGGGGCGTCCAGGCGCCGGACCAGGACCACGTCCCCCGCGTGCAGGGCCCGGTCCACCGCATCCAGGCGCCCGTCCAGGGAAACCTTCCCGGACTCCCGGCGCTCGCCCGTCCGGGCGTTGATCACCGGGAACTCGTCGTAGGGGGTCGCCCAGCGCATCCGTTCCAGCGGGATGCGTCCCGGGGTGCCGGTGCCGATGTCCAGCCGGGCTTCGGCCTTCGACACCGCGGTGACCAGCGCCAGGATGCCGGCGCCCACGGGCGGGCGCTCCCAGCCGCGCCGGGCCAGCCATGCCTGGTTGCGGGTGCGGAAGTCCGCCTGCCGCGGCGCGTCCAGGCGAGCGACCGGGCCGGGCCATCCCTGGCGGCGCGACAGGGCCCGGGCGGCCTTCAGGACGGCCTCGTCCGCCACCCGCTGCAGGCCCAGGTCCACCGTGGTCCAGGCCGTGACCCCGCCGGCGCCCGTCAGCAGGCCGCCCTGGGCCCGGGCATCGGCCAGGGAGGCGATCGTGTCCAGCGCGTCCATCGCGGCGTAGGGCGCCCGGTCGCCCAGGGGATCCCGGACGGGGGTCGTCCGGACCTCCTCGGCCAGGGCCAGGCGTTCGACGGGTTCGGTGATCCGCCCGGTTTCCAGCATCCGCCGCAGGACCCGGTCCCGGCGCACCTTCGTTTCGACCGGGTCCGACCGGGGGTTCACCTTCCCGGGGGACTGGGGCAGGGCGGCCAGCGTGGCAGCCTCCCCGACGGTCAGTTCGTCCAGATCCTTCCCGAAGTAGACGCGGGAGGCGGCCTGGACGCCGTAGGCGCCGTTGCCCAGGAAGATCAGGTTCAGGTACAGCGTCAGGATCTGGTCCTTGGTGTAGATGTCCTCGATGCGCCGGGCCAGGATGGCCTCGCGGACCTTGCGGGTAATGCTGCGTTCCCGTCCCAGCAGCAGGGCCCGCGCGACCTGCTGGGTGATGGTGCTGGCGCCCTCCTTGACGGAACCGGCCCTCAGGTTGGTCCACATCGCCCGCGCGATGCCCCGCAGGTCCGTGCCGCCGTGCTCGAAGAAGCGTTCGTCCTCCGAGGCCAGCACCGCGTCCACCAGCGCCTGGGGAAGGCCGTCCCGGGCGACCAGGTAGCGTCGTTCGCCGAAGCGCTCGGCCAGCAGCATGCCGTGCAGGGACCGGACCTGCGACACCGCGCCGACGCGGATCGCTTCGTACGGCGGGATGGGGGGAAGGTCGCGCGCGAACCAGCCATAGGCGGCCGCGCCGACGATTCCGGCTGCCAGCCCGGCCACGACCAGGCCGAAGGTGGCCAGGCGCACCAGGATCGCGAGGGGGTGATGGGTGCGGGGATTGCCGACGGTCACGCGCATGGGTCGCTCCGGTTCGGCGCGATTGTACCCTGATGGGCGCGTTCGCGGGCACGTGCGTGTGGCGTGGGCGAAGTTCTTGATGCGGCGTGTTCGGGGTGGTTCATGGGGGAGGGCAGGGTTTCCGCAGGCCGCGGGCGCACGAGGCGCCCGCGGCCGCGGTGGGGAACCTTGTCAGAATCAGGGCGCTACGGGCTCGAAGCCGGTGACCTTGGCCGTGGCCAGCGTGTAGGACAGGCACACGGAGGCGGCGTCGCCGGGGAGCTCCTTCGTCTTGGCAACGAAGGTCCCGTCGCCGACCTGGTGCAGGTCGAACAGCAGGTTCATGGCGGAGGTGGCAACCTTCAGGTAGGAGCAGAAGTCGGGCTTGGCGTTGGCGGGGGCCGCGTCGCAGGAAGCCTGCAGCTTGGCGATCGCCGTCTCGAGCTGCTGCTTGGTCAGGACGCCGGACAGGACGCCTTCGGTCGCCGCGAAGCCGTTGGCAGTGCCGCCGGCGGTGAGGTTGGCCTTGACCTTCGCCTGGATGAGGGTCGCGTCGATGACCAGGCCCTCGGAGATCGGAATGGACAGCTGGAATTCGGACGGACCGGCGGACATGGCGCCAGCAACGATCTTGGCACCGGGGAAGAAGATCATGGGCTGGCAGATTTCGGTGATGTAGGAGGTCTCCTGGACGAAGAAGTCGCCCGTGGTCGTCGGGGGCGTCGTCGAGGAGGCGCCCAGCAGGCCGTTCAACTGGAAGGAGGCGGTGTTCAGGAAGTCGGTCACGCCGGCCAACTCGAACAGGATGGCGATGTCGCCACCGCTGACGGCGTCGGCGAGGGGCCCATTGACCTGACCGGCCAGGCCCTTGAGGCCGTTGTCGCCGAGGGAGTCGCCGGTGTAGTCGAAGCACAGGGACTTGACGACCGCGGCGTCGGCCGGGGTGGTCAGGGAGGCGATGGCGCCCGTCGGGCCCCACGCGGTGGGCTTGTCAACGGCCCAGTCGCACTTGTCGACGCACGTGCCGGTCAGCTCGGAGCAGGCCTTGGTCGCGTCGCACGTGCCGCACGAGCCGCCGTCGCAGCCGTTGGAGCCGCACACGCGGTCGGTGCAGTTGGGGACGCAGGGGACGTCGACGGGGATGTCTTCGACAACGGGGATGTCGGTGACGACCGGAACGTCGCTTTCGGGAACGTCGCGCTCGACGTCGGTTCCGGGGACGTCGACGGCCGGAACGTCGGTCGTCGGGTTGTCCACGGCCGGCGTATCGGTCGTGACCGTGGTGTCGTCGCTGCTGCAGGCCGCCCAGCCCGTCAGCGCCGCCGTCGCGAGCAGCACCGTGAACATTTTCGTAGCACGATTCATGTAAAACCCTCCCAACTAGACTGACAAACGGTTCCCAAGCCCTGCCCGTGAACCGCGGAGATGTTAAACGAATCGTGATCCACGTTGCAAGCATATTTTCCTGCGGGGTCAGGCGGAATGCCGCGTTGCGGCTCAATTCCGTGTGGACGGCCCCCTTTCGGCGCGCCAATTGCTATCCTAGGGCATCTTCGACGGGCCTTCAGGGTGGCGCGGGATCCGGCAAAACACCTCGGCAGGTCGCCCGGTATTCGGGTGGTGCCGAATGCAGCGCGATTCGCCGCGCTGGTCCTGCTGGCGCTCCTGGCCGCGTGCGCTCCGGGTTCCGGGAATCCGGCCGGCACCGACCGCTGGTCATCCGGCGAGATCCCCGACGGGTCCGGGCCGGAAACGGCGGATCCGGGCATCGACACGCCGGCCGCCGATCCGGGGGCGGCATCCTTTGAAACGTTCGAACTTCCTGCGGGCGATTCCGACGTGCCGGCTGCGGCCGACGCGGTGGCGGACGCTTCGGCGGGCCTGACCCTGGCCTCCGTGGCGCCGGCCGAGGGCCCGGCCCGGCAGTCCACCACCGTGACGATCCGGGGCACCGGGTTCAAGGACGGGATGGAAGTCTTCTTCGGGACCCGGAAGGGGCTGTACCCGTTCGTGCTGTCGTCGAAATCCGCCAACGTGACCGTCCCGCCGGGGGATGCGGGCGTGATCGACGTTCGCGTGGTCCTGCCCGACGGCTCCGCGGCGGTCCTGCCCGGGGCGTTCCGGTACCGGGGTGCCTTGACCCTCGCCGGGATCGAACCCGCGACGGGTCCCTCGGGCGGCGGCACCCCGGTGACGATCCGGGGGGCGGGCTTCCTGGACGGCCCCACCTTCCTGTTCGGAGGCCGCGAGGCCCCTGTCGTCACCGTGATCGACGACGGGACGGCCCTCGTCGTGACCCCGCCCGGCGATCCGGGCCCGGTTCCCGTGGTGGCGCTGGCCGGTGAAGGCCGGGCGCGCCTGGAGGACGGCTTCACCTTCCAGTCCGAGGGCACGCCCCCCGCCGGCGCCGGGCTGGCCGTAGTGTCCTGCTCGCCGCCTTCGGGGCCGCCCCAGGGCGGGACGTCGATCACGATCGTCGGCACGGGCTTCCGTCCGGAGGCCTCGGTGCGCGTCGGCGCCCTGCCGGCCCTGGACGTCACGGTCGTTTCCCCGACGATGATCACGGCCCGCACGGCCCCGGGCAGCCCCGGTCCGGCCCGGATCCTGGTCCGGCAGATCGGGGGTGGCGCCTGGCGGGACGGCGCCTTCGAGTATTCCGCCCCGGGCGGTCCCGCCATCACGACCGTGGATCCCGACGAGGGTGCCTGGGCCGGCGGCACGCTGGTCCGCCTGCAGGGCCGGAACCTGGCCGGCGTGCGCCGGGTTTTTTTCGGGGGCGTGGAGGCCACGGATGTCCGGGTCGTGTCGTCGGTGCAGGTCCAGGTGCGGACGCCGGCGGCCTCGGAAACGGGGCCCGTCGCGGTCATGGTCGTCGGTGACGGCGCGGACCTGGGCGCGAACTTCACGTATTTCGATCCCTACCTGCCCGGCGGCGGAACCTGGGGCGGCCCGGCGCGGGACGCGCTGAACGTCCACGTCACCAACGGGTTCACGGGAAGGGGCCTGGAGGACGCCTACGTCATCGTCGGCGACGACCCCCATACCCGGTTCCAGGGCCGGACCGACCGTCGCGGCCAGATCACGCTGTCCGACGTCGGGCTGCGGGGGCCCCTGGTCGTGACCGTCGCCAAGGAAGCGTTCACGGTCGCGACGATCGCCGGGTTCGACGCCCGGAACGTGACCCTGACGATCAGCCCGGCCGCATCCCCCGAAAGCCCCGTGTCCCCGCCCGGCGTGATCGGCCCCAACAGCATCTGCACCGTCCGGGGCCGCGTGAAGGACTACGGGAAGTACCTGGTCAAGCCGCCGTGGGTCGAGGGCATCCCTTACGTGCAGTGCGGGATCACCGCCTCCAACCTGTTCGGCGGCGTGGCGGACCCGGGACCGAAGGCTTCCCCCGACGCCGAGGGGCGGTTTGAAATCCTGTCGCGTCCGGGGATCTTCGGCGTCCAGTGCCAGATGATGGTCGTGGATCCCTCGAAGGGGTGGGCCGCGCCGCTGCGCATGGGCCTGGTCCGTCGCGTGTCGTGCAAGGGCGGCGAAGTGGTCGAGGGGATCACCGTGTCGCTGGACGTCGAAACCGACGCCGAACTATGGGTCGCCACCAGTCCCCCGCCCCCCCATCCCATGGGCGCCGGCAGCCCGGTCTTCATGGGCGGCTGGGAGCTGGGCGAGGACGGCTGGCTGACCCTGCTTCAAAGGTACGTGCGCAAGGCGACCCGCACCCTGTTCGTCAGCCAGCCGCGTTCGTTCGACCCGCCGCTGGACGGTCCGGGCTACTCGTTCTACGTCACGTCCTCGTCGGCCACGCCGATGGGGATTCCCTACACCAGCGTCCTCGCCACGGGCGTGCCCGCCATCGGGCCCTGGCCGGTCCTGGTGGAGGACGGCCAGGGATTCGCGTCCGTGCCCACGGGCCTGCGCCGCCAGATCACGGCGATGATCCCCCTGGCCGGGGGCCGCGCCCTGGCCGCCGACGCGGGCGGCGCCACCTGGGAGTTCGACGGCACGGCGTTCCAGGTGGGACCGTACCGGACGTCCCGGTCGATCTACGGCCTGTGGGGCGACACGGCGTCGGACTTCTGGGTCGTGGGCGCCCGGGGGATGGCGCGGCACGTGGTGGACGGGGTGGCCAGCGACACGCCGGCGGCGGTGTCCACGGATTTCCTGGGGGTTTCGGGCGACGGCGCCGGCGGGGTGTCGATCGCCGCGGGGCCGCTGCTGCTGCGCTTGAACGGCGGCCAGTTCGTGCCGGAAAACCTGCCGGCGGGGACCGATGCCCGGGCCGTCCGGCGCTTCCCCGACGGCGAGATCGTGGCGGCGGGGAACGGCGGCTCGGTCCTGATGGGGCGTTCGGGGGACGTGTTCGGTGTGGTGCGGCCCATCGCCCGCGATCTGAAGGCCGTGGCGGGGCTGGATCGGGGGGAGGTCTGGATCGTCGGCGATCGCGGTGCGGTCATCCGGGTCGGCCGCGACGACATCACGGCCGTGACGGCCCCCGGCGAACCGGACCTGGCCGGCGTGGTCGTCCTGGGACCGTCGAACATCCTGGCCTTCGGTCCGGGGGGGACGATCCTCCACTATGACGGGACGCACTTCACGGACCGGTCGCGGCCGGACCTGGACGTTGACCTGATGGCCGGCGCCTCGGCGGGAGGCCGGGTGGTCCTGGCCGGTCGGCACTACCTGGAGGTTCCGCGCTTCCTGCCCTTCCCCGACGTGCTGGCCCCGGCCGAGGGCGCCCCGTGGGACGGCCGGCGCCTGTCCTGGATCCTGGGGGGCGCATCTCCGGAGGCTTCCTATTCCCAGGCCCTGCTGACCAGCTCCAGCGGCGCCGGTTTCTGGGTCGTGTTCGCCGGAGGCGACGTGCGGGACGTTTCCCTGCCGGACCTGTCCTTCGTGCTGGGCAGGAGCCCCGTGCCCGCCGGGACCAAGCGCATGAACCTGACGGTGGTCCGTGCCCCCGGGTTCGACATCGACCGGTACGGATACCAGGATTTGAACTTCTACGATCGCGAGGCCTTCGCCGTGGCCCTGACGACGTTCCCGTGATCGGCCTCCAGGGAAGACCTGTCGCATCCGTCTGCGCACTCGAAGGTGAAGGTCCAAAAGGGAATCTTGACAAGGCGTTCGCCGCTCGGTACTCTTTCTTCGATCATTGGAGGCGGACGTCTCAGCCTTGGCTCGGAATTCTCCCCCGAATCTCTCCACGACTCAGTTCTTCAGAAGCGATAAGTCTTATCTTCGTTCGGGTTTGAAGGCGTTCCATCGGGCGTCGGATGTGCCGGAAGCCGCATCGTGCGGCGACCTCCAGGCTCGCGAAGGGCGGGCAGCCGACCGGGCGGCAGGGTTCCCGGGAGTGTTCCGCGGAGGGGTTCATGGGTAACAAGCTGTTCTTCGGGGGCCTGGCGTGGGGAACGACCGAGGCGACGCTGCGCACCGCGTGCGCCAGTTTCGGCGACGTCGAGGAAGTCCGCATCGTGAACGACCGGGAGACCGGGCGCTCCAAGGGCTTCGGATTCGTGACGTTCGCGACGGAGGAGTCGGCCAACAAGTGCAAGGCCGAACTCGACGGCACGATCCTCGATGGCCGGTCGATCAAGGTGGACCATCCGCGTGAGCGCGAAGATCGTCCGCGCGGCAGCTTCGGCGGCGGCGGCGGCGGCGGCGGGTACGGCGGCGGTGGCGGCGGCTACGGCGGCGGCGGCAGCAGCGGCGGCGGCGGCTACGGCGGCGGCAGC
>CAINDP010000044.1 GCA_903847405.1 uncultured Myxococcales bacterium
AGGGCAACCGCACTGGCGCTCCTGACGGCCCTGGCCCTGGGCACCGTGCCACGGCCTGCGGTCGCACGGGACGCGGACCCCTGGACCGGGCCGGACAAGTCGGCGCACCTGGCGGCGGGACTGCTGCTTTCGGGCGCCTCCTACGCCCTGTGGGCCGAACGGCGGGACGGGCGTGGCTGGGGCGCGCTGCTGGGCGTGGGCGTTGGCCTGGGGGCCGGGGCGGGAAAGGAACTGGCCGACCTGGCGGGCCTGGGGCACCCCTCGGCGAAGGATTTCGCCTGGACGGCCCTGGGCACCGTCCTGGGCGTGGGACTGGCGTTGCTGATCGACGTGGCTGCGCGGGGCGCCTCGGAACCGCACCGCGCGACGCGATAGGTCGCCCGGGTGCCGTCCCGGGGCAACCGATGGACCCGTTCCCCCATTCCGGCTAGAATCCGCGGGCCCGAGCCTGGAGGGAGGACTCATGCATCCGATCGTCACCCGGACCGAAATCACGGAAGTGCCCCTGGTATCCCGCGGAAAGGTCCGCGACATCTACGACCTGGGCCAGCACCTGCTGATCGTGTCCACCGACCGCATCTCGGCCTTCGACCACGTGCTGCCCAACGGCATCCCCGACAAGGGGGTGGTGCTGAACATGCTGTCGGACTTCTGGTTCGACCGGACCCACAGCCTGGTCAAGAACCACGTCGTGTCGGTGTCCGTGGACGACCTGCCCCCGGTGCTGCACCGGTATCGCGAAACGCTGGAAGGCCGGTTCACGCTGGCCCGCAAGGCGGCCATGCTGCCCGTGGAATGCATCGTCCGCGGCTACATCAGCGGGTCGGGCTGGAACGACTATCGCAAGACCGGGACGATCGCCGGCATGCCGCTGCCCGCGGGCCTGGTGGAATCCGATCGGCTGCCCCAGCCGCTGTTCACGCCGTCCACGAAGGCCGAGTCGGGCCACGACGAAAACATCAGCTACGAGCAGTCCGCCGTCCTGCTGGGCCGCCCCCTGGCCGAGCGGGTGCGCGACGCATCGATCGCGATCTACCGCCACGCGGCCGAGTACGCCCTGACCCGCGGCATCATCATCGCGGACACGAAGTTCGAGTTCGGCCTGATCGGGGACGACCTGATCCTGGCCGACGAGGTCCTGACGCCGGATTCGTCGCGCTTCTGGCCGGCGGACGCCTACGTGCCCGGCCGGGGGCAGCCGTCCTTCGACAAGCAGTACGTGCGGGACTACCTGCTGGGGATCAACTGGGACAAGGAGCCGCCGATCCCGACGCTGCCCGACGACGTCGTCGCCGGAACCGCCGCGAAGTACCGCGAGGCCTACGAGCGCCTCACCGGTAACCCCCTCCCGTAGTCGTCCGGGCCGGCGCGAACGAGTTCGGGTCCACCCGGCGCAGGAAGGACTCGATCGCGATGTGCAGCTCCCTCGGAAGCTCCATCATCGAGTAGTGGGTGCCCCCCTCCAGGAGGACCAGTTCCGACCCGGGGATGAACTGCTGCAACCGGCGCCCGACCGAGGGCGGCGTCAGGAAATCCCTGGTGCCTGCCGTGATCAGCGTGGGTACCTGGATCCGGTGCAGGTTCGGTTCCGTGGTGTGCCGGTCCAGCCGCGCGATCATGCCCAGATACCGATGGAAATCCAGGCTGCTGAACTCCTTGAGGATCGGCCGGAACAGCGGCACCGGTTCCTTGAACACGCCCGTGCGGGCCAGCAGCATCGGCATCCAGTCGGCCTGGAAGATCGACGGGGCGACGGGCTGCAGCGCGGGCATCACGGCCCGCAGGACCTGGATGGCGCCGCGGCACAGGGCTTCGGCCCCGGGCAGGTTCAGGACGTCGTGCAACAGGTGCCCGTAATGGCCGTTGATCAGCACCAGGGCCCGGGCCATGCCGGGGTGGCGAATCGTGTACTCCAGCGCGATCTGGACGCCCATGCTCCAGCCGCCCAGGACGAACCCGCGCAGGCCCTCGGACTCGACCACGGCCTCCATGTCCTCGACGTGGTGCGGCAGATCCAGGTCGCGCGGGTCGTGGGGCGTGCCGGACGCGTAGGTCCCCCGGGGATCCCAGGAGGTGATCCGGTAGACCCCCTGGAAGCCTTCCAGGATGTACTTCCAGCACAGCAGGTTGGCGCCCAGTCCGGGCGCCAGGATCAGGTTGCGAGCACCCCGTCCCGCGACGTAGACCGTGATGGGCGTCCCGTCGCGTGACAGGACCGTCTTGCGCGTGATGGGGGCTTTGATACTGGCAAGGTCGAACATCAGCCCTCCTTCTGGACGCCGGGATCGTTGGCGACGACCCGGTTGCGGCCGGCCTGCTTGGCCGCGTACAGAGCGCGATCGGACGCCCGCAGCAGTTCCTCGGCGGACTCGCCGTCCATCGGGAACGTGGCGACGCCGATGCTGACCGTCAGCCGCCCTTCCGGCTGGTGCTCCTCGCCGGCGAAGGGCGTTTCCTCGAAGCGCTGGCGCAGTTCCTCGGCGACCTCCAGTCCGGCATCCTTTCCCGAGTCCAGCAGGATGACCGCGAACTCCTCGCCGCCGTAGCGGCAGGGAACGTCGGTCGCCCGCAGCCGGGCGCGCAGGATTTCGCCGATGCGGCGCAGGATGTCGTCGCCCGCCGGGTGGCCGCAGTGGTCGTTGTAGTCCTTGAAGTGATCCACGTCGAGCATCAGCAGGGTCAACGGCGCGGACAGGCGCGCGCTGCGGCGCAGTTCCGCGCGGAGGGTCGCGTCGAAGTGGCGGAAGTTGAACAGGCCCGTCAGCCCGTCGGTCGTCGCGAGGTGCTGCAGGCGATCGTTGACGTCGCACAGGCGGCGGTTGGATTCCGTCAACTCCGAGGTGCGCGAACGCACCTGGTCCTCGAGGTTGCGGGTGTTGCGCTCCAGCGTGTCCGCCATCTGGTTGAAGGTGTTCCCCAGCCGTGCAATTTCGTCGTGCCCGATGACGTCGGCCCGGATCGAGAGATCCCCTTCGGCGAGGCCCGCGGCCGCCTGGGTCAGGCGCCCCAGGGGGCGGACGATCTGCCCGTCCAGGACCGCAGCCGCCAGGGCCGCAGCGACCAGCGTCACCAGGAGGATCGATGCGACGCTGCCGATCAGCGTGCGGAACAGCGCCGACGTCAGGCGGTCCAGGCCGAAGCCCGCGATGATCGTACCCCATCGGATCCCGTGCTCGTCGGGCACCCGGGTCTGGACGGGGAGGCTGACCAGCAGGGTTTCCCCCTCTTCATCGCGCACGGTGCGTACCACCGACAGGTCCCGGGCCGCGGCTTCCTTCGCGAAGGCGTCGTTCAGGGTGGACCCGTACAGCGACTGGCGGGAGTGGGCCAGCACGCGCAGATCGGTGTCCACGATGGCGACGTACCGGATGTCCAGGGCGTCCAGGTTCTGCTCGATCAGCGCGGCCAGTTGCTGGTCCAGGGCGTCGATGCGGTTGCTGGCCATCGGACCCACGGTCGCCACGCCCAGGACGTCCAGGAAGGTGCGGGCGCGCAGCTGGACCTCGCCGAGGACCTGCTGGCGCTGGACGGCCAGCATCACGGCCCCCAGACCGAGGTTCGCGGCCAGGATGAGGCCGACGCCCAGCAGCAGCACGCGTGTCCGGAGGGTCATGGCGTCCCCCCCGCGAACCGGCCCACCTGCCGGACCACCTCCCGCACCTGGTCGTAGAACGCGTCGGTACTGGGCACGAACCCGCCGAGCCCTTCGCCGAACGACAGGGCGGCCCGTCCCTCGGCGGTGGTCGAGTTCAGCGAGGCCAGGGCGTCGATGATGGCGCGGGCCTGGGAGGGTTCGATGTCCGGCCGCACGACGACGGCGTCGTGGGGGATGCGGCCCGCGATTCCCAGGATGGCCAGGGCGCCGACGTCGAGGCCGTCGCGGCGGGCCCCTTCGAGGGCGCCGGGGTAGGTGGCCCCTGCGGTCGCCCTGCCGTCGATGACCGCCTCGATCACCGCCCGGTGGTTCCCCAGGAACAGGACGTCGGAAAGGCTGCGGAAGGGATCGACCGAAAGTTCCGACAGGCGGGCCACGGGGAACAGCCAGCCCGACGCGGAGGTCTGGTCCACGAAGGCCACCGAGTGGCCGACCAGTTGTCGCAGGCCGGTCAGGCCCGAGTCCTTCCGGGTGACCAGGTACGAGGAATAGAGGACGGTCCCGTCGAAGACCAGGGTCAGCCGGGCGGTGAGGCATGGGTCCCGGTTCCGCGCCTTCACGTACTCCAGGGGCGGCAGCATGGCGACTTCCAGGAGCCCGTTGGCCATCCCCTCGTCGATTTCGTCGTAGCGGTCCAGGAGGATGATTTCGACGGGCAGGGCCAGCCGGCGCGACAGCGCATTGGCAAGGGCCTCGTGTCCCAGGGTCCGCGGGGTGCCGTGGCTGGGCACCCCGATGCGAAGCCGGGGCGCCACGACCGTTCCGGGCAGGCATCCGGGGGCAAGGCTGGCCGCCGATGCGGACGGTTTCGGGGGTGGCAGCCTGGCGGGCGGGGCGCAGGAGGTGACGGCAACGGCCAGAAGTGCGACGGGCACCCAGGCATGACGGGCGACACGGGCATGGCGGGGATCAGCGAACCGCATGTGGGATTCGTCCCCTCGCATGTCCTCTCCGGACTCGCTGGCAGAGCGCACGCGCCGAGTCTAGGGAATGGGCGCCGTGTTGGCAACGGGTATATCGCCTCCCGAAGGATTCGGATCGCGCGCTCGCGCACACTGCTTGACTCTATCGGGCACCGCGGTACCCTGTGCGGGCTTCGAGGGGCGGGCCCGGAATGTTCGAACGCCGGATCACGATCGTCGTCGGCCACTTCGGCAGCGGCAAGACCGAGATCGCGGTCAACGGCGCCGTGCGTCTGGCCGCAGGGGGCACCCCCGTCGCCCTGGTGGACATCGACGTGGTCAAGCCCTACTTCCGGACCCGCGAGGCCCGGGACCTGCTGTCGGATCTGGGGGTGGAACTGGTGGCCCCGGCCGGGGAAAACGCGACGGCCGACCTGCCGATCGTGCTGCCCCGGGTGCGGACGCTGTGCCGGGACACCTCGCGGAAGGTGGTCGTGGATGCAGGGGGGGACGACACCGGCGCGCGGGTGCTGGGGTCGCTGTCCGACGTCCTGGCCGGCCAGGCGCCGGACCTTCTGCTGGTCCTGAACTTCCGACGTCCGTTCACGCCGGACGTGCCCTCGGCGGTGGCGATGGCGCGGGACATCGAGGCCGCGGCACGGCTGAAGGTCACGGGCATCGTGGCCAACACGCACCTGATGGCGGAAACGACCGCGGACGTGATCCTGGACGGCTTGCGGATGGCGCGCGAAACCGCCGACATGCTGGGCGTCGACGTGCGGGCAGTGGCGGTCGAGGAAGGGCTGGATCGGGAGATCGCCGCCGCGGCTCCAGGGGTGGAAGTGTTCCCGTTGAAGCGCATCGTGCAGCCGCCGGTCGGACCGATGAACCTGAAGGTTCCCCGAACCGGACCGCTGTTCGTGGTGAGGTAGGGAGGTGCAACGTGCCCCGGATCGCGATTGACAGGGACCGGTGCAAGGGCTGCGAACTGTGCGTGAAGGCCTGTCCGCAGCAGGTCCTGGGCATGACGAAGGAACTGAATGCCAAGGGCTACTTCTTCGCCGGCGTGACCGAGCAGAAACGCTGCATCGGCTGCCGGATCTGCTGCATCACGTGCCCGGACGTCGCCATTTCGATGAGCGTCAACGGCACCATGGTCCACTACTTCCGCTACTGAGGATTCCGATGGCGAAGAAGCTGATGAAGGGCTGCGAGGCGATCGGCGAGGCGGCCATCCGGGCGGGCTGCAAGCTGTTCTTCGGATACCCGATCACCCCCCAGAACGAAATCCCCGAGTACCTGTCCCATCGCCTGCCGCAGGTCGGCGGGACGTTCGTGCAGGCCGAATCCGAAGTGGGCGCCTCCAACATGATCTACGGCGCCGCCGGTGCGGGCGAGCGCGTGTTCACGTCGTCGTCGTCGCCCGGGATCAGCCTGATGCAGGAGGCGGTGTCGTACCTGGCCGGGGCCGAACTGCCCGTGGTCATTGTGAACATCATGCGCGCCGGGCCGGGGCTGGGCGGGATCCTGCCGTCGCAGGCCGACTACTTCCAGGCGACCAAGGGCGGGGGGCACGGCGATTTCAACACGCTGGTGCTGGCGCCGTGGTCGGTGCAGGAAGCGGCCGACCTGGTGGCGGACGCCTTCGACCTGGCGGACTACTACCGCAACCCGGTCTACGTCCTGGGGGACGGCCTCATCGGCCAGATGATGGAGCCCGTGGAGTTCCGCGAGGACCGGAAGCCCTTGAAGGACCTGGCGGCCAAGACCTGGGCGTCCACCGGCTGGAAGGGGGACCGTCCCCGGGCCGTGATCAACAGCCTGTACCTGGACGCGGACACGCTGGAGCAGCACAACCGCGACCTGCAGGCCAAGTACGCCACGATTCGCCGGGACGAGGTGCGGTGGCAGGGATACGGGCTGGACGGGGACTACGACGTGCTGATCGTGGCCTACGGCACGGTCGCCCGGGTCTGCCTGACCGCGATGGAAGAACTGCGGGAACAGGGGATCAAGGCGGCCATCCTGCGCCCGATCTCGCTGTATCCGTTCCCCTACGACGCGGTGCGCCAGGCCTCGGCGCGGGCCCGGGCGGTCCTGGTGGTCGAACTGTCTGCCGGCCAGATGATCCAGGACGTGCAACTGGCGGTGGCGGAAACCCGTCCGATCCACTTCCACGGCCGCACCGGCGGCAACCTGGTTTCGCCGGACGAGGCGGCCGCCAAGGTCCGCGAGGTACTGGACGGCCGGTCCCAGGAGGTGCGGAATGCCTAGCGGAACCCAACCGGTCTTCAGTTATCCCGAGGCGCTGCGCGACGTCACCACGCACTACTGCCCGGGGTGCACCCACGGCGTCATCCACCGCATGGTGGCCGAGGTCCTGGACGAACTGGGCGTCCGGCAACGGACCGTGGGCGTGTCGCCCGTCGGCTGCGCCGTGCTGTCGTACAACTACTTCGCAGCGGACATGCAGGAAGCCTCCCACGGCCGCGCACCCGCGGTCGCCACGGGGATCAAGCGCGCGCGCCCCGACCTGGTCGTGTTCACCTACCAGGGGGACGGCGACCTGGCATCCATCGGGATGAGCGAAATCATGCACTGCGCGAACCGTGGCGAAAAGATCACGGTGGTCTTCGTGAACAACGCGATCTACGGCATGACCGGCGGCCAGATGGCGCCGACCACGATGCCGGGCCAGATCACGACGACGTCGCCCCTGGGGCGTGACGTCAGCCTGGTCGGCGAGCCGATCCGCATGGCGGAGATCCTCAGCACGCTGCACACGCCGGGCTTCGTGGCCCGCGGCGCGGTGCATCGCCCGCTGGAGTCCGTGAAGACGAAGGACCTGCTGCGCCGGGCGTTCACGTACCAGGTCGAGGGCCGGTGCTTCAGCCTGGTGGAGATCCTGTCGACCTGCCCGACGAACTGGGGCCTGCCGCCCCACGAGGCGTGCGAGTGGGTGGAAAAGACCATGGTCCCCTACTATCCGCTGGGCGTGTTCAAGACGCCGGACGGGGGGGATCGGGCGCCCAGGCCGTTGTAGGGCGGGGGGCAGCCCCAAGAGAGAGAAAACCGATGCAGCACGACATGATCATCGCCGGGTTCGGAGGGCAGGGCGCCCTGCTGATCGGCAAGATGCTGGCCTATGCCGGGATGCACCAGGGCAAGGAGGTCAGTTGGCTTCCGTCCTACGGCCCGGAGATGCGCGGCGGCACGGCGAACTGCACGGTTGTCATTTCCGACAAGCCCGTCGGTTCGCCGGTCATCAAGTCCCCCCGGGCGCTGCTGGCCCTGAACCTGCCGTCCCTGGACAAGTTCGAGGACAGCGTGCGCCCCGGCGGCGTGATCCTGGTGAACACCTCGCTGGTCAACCGCCCGGTGCGGCGCACGGACCTGCGGGTGGTTTCCGTGGCGGCCAACGACATCGCCAACAGCCTGGGCAATCCGCGGGGCGCCAACATGGTGGCACTGGGCGCCTTCGTCGGTGCGACGGGCGTGGTGGACCTGCGGGAAGTCGAGGCCCTGGTGCGCGACACCTTCGCCCGCAAGCCGGCGCTGGTCGAGGTGAACCTGAAGGCGCTGCACGCGGGCTTCGAGGCGGCGGGCGAGCAGGTGAAGGAAGCTGCGGTGACGCCAGGGAGTGCCGGTCCGAACACGGCGGCGGAGTGAACCGATGAGCGAGCATGCGTGCGTGGATTTCAAGCCCGTGGACGCGATCCTGTCGCGGTACCCCCGGGAGGAACCGTCCCTGATCCAGGTCCTGCAGGACGTCCAGCGGGCCTACAACTACCTGCCCTGCGACGTGCTGACCCGCGTCGCGGGCGAACTGGGCGTGCCGCTGGCCAAGGTCTTCAGCGTGGCGACGTTCTACAAGGCGTTCGCGCTGACGCCCCAGGGCAGGACGATCATCAAGGTCTGCACGGGGACGGCCTGCCACATCCGGGGGGCGCCTCAGTTGATCGAGGAGGTCCAGCGGCGGCTGGGAATCGGGCCCGGCGGCACGACCGAGGACATGGCGTTCACCCTGCAGACCGTGAACTGCGTGGGCGCCTGCGCGATGGCGCCCGTGGTCATCGTGGGCGAAAAGTACGTGGGCGCGGCCAAGGCGACGACGCTGGCGACGCACCTGGTCCAGGGCGGGGGAGAGTAGGCGATGCGAATCGAATCGCTGGAGCAGTTCGGCGCTGCGGTCGAGGCCGCGCGCCAGGCGCACCTGGCCAAGGGGCGCGAGATCTGGGTGTGCTGCGGGACCGGGTGCCTGGCGAACGGCTCGAAGGCCGTTGCCGAGGCGTTCGACGCGCGCATCGCGTCCGAGGGCCTGCAGGCGTCCCTGGGCCTGTACCACAAGGCCACCGGGTGCCACGGGTTCTGCGAGCGGGGCCCCCTGGTCGTCATCCAGCCCGAGGGCCTGCTGTACGCGAAAGTGAAGGTCGGCGACGTGCCCGAAATCCTGGACAAGACCGTCGCCCGCGGCGAGGTCATCCCGCGCCTGCTGTACAAGGACCCGACCACGAAGCAGGCCATCGCGAAGTACGACGACATCCCGTTCTACCGGCACCAGACCCGCGTGGCGATGCGCAACATCGGGCGCGTGGACCCGGGCGACCTGGACGACGCGCTGGCCCACGGCGCCTATGCCGGTCTGGCCAAGGCGCTGTCCACGATGACGCCCGACCAGGTGATCGCCGAAATCGAGGCGTCCGGACTGCGCGGCCGCGGCGGCGCCGGGTTCGCCACGTCCCGGAAGTGGAAGGCCTGCCGGAAGGCGCGTGGGGACCGGAAGTTCGTCCTGTGCAACGGCGACGAGGGTGATCCGGGGGCGTTCAAGGATCGGTCCATCATGGAGGGCGACCCCCACAGCGTCGTGGAAGGCATGATCATCGGTGCGTACGCCATCGGCGCGCACGAAGGCTACCTCTACGTCCGCGACGAGTACCCGCTGGCCGTGGTGAACGTCGGCAAGGCGCTGGTGGCGGCCCGGGAACGGGGGTTGCTGGGCGCGAACATCCTGGGGTCGGGGTTCGACTTCGACCTGAAGGTCAGTCGCGGCGGCGGCGCCTTCGTGTGCGGCGAGTCCTCGGCCCTGATGCGGTCCATCGAGGGGCGCACGGGCGAGCCGCGGGCCAAGTACGTCCACGCATCGGACAAGGGCCTGTTCGACCTGCCGACCAACCTGAACAACGTGGAAACCTGGGCCGACGTGGGCGCGATCATCGCCGGCGGCGGGGCCTGGTTCGCGGGATGGGGCACGCAGAAGTCCAAGGGCACGAAGGCCTTCAGCCTGGTGGGCAAGGTCAAGAACACCGGCCTGATCGAACTGCCGATGGGCACGACCCTGCGGCACATCATCTACGACATCGGCGGGGGGATCCTGAAGGACCGGCCGTTCAAGGCGGTGCAGACGGGGGGGCCCTCGGGGGGCTGCCTGCCCGCGGACAAGCTGGACCTGCCGGTGGACTATGAAATCCTGGCGGACAACGGGTCCATGATGGGCTCGGGCGGCATGATCGTCATGGACGACCGGACCTGCATGGTCGACGTGGCGAAGTACTTCCTGAAGTTCCTGTCGGAGGAGTCCTGCGGCAAGTGCGTCCCGTGCCGCGAGGGACTGAAGCAGATGCTGCTGATCTTCGACGACCTGTGCACGGGCAAGGGAAAGGGCGGGGACATCGAGCGCATCGAGCGCCTGTGCAAGGGCATGCAACTGGGCAGCCTGTGCGAACTGGGCAAGTCCGCGGCGAACCCGGTGATGTCCACCCTGCGGTACTTCCGGGCCGAGTACGAGGCGCACATCGACCACAAGGCCTGCCCGGCCGGGATGTGCCGGGACCTGACGTCCTACGAGATCGTCGAGGAGCCGTGCACCGGCTGCCACCAGTGCGTGAAGGTCTGCCCGACGGAAGCGATCGCGGGCAAGGCGAAACAGAAGCACGTGATCGACCCGGCGAAGTGCATTTCCTGCGGCGCATGCTTCGACGTGTGCCCCGAAGACTGCATCCGGTTCACCGCCAGGAACGGAAGGAAGGAGGCGGCGCATGCCCACGCTGACCATTGACGGCAAGACGGTCCACGCCGAACACGGCACGTTCCTGCTGGCCGCGTGCCGCAAGGCGGGGATCGACGTGCCGACCCTGTGCGAGCACCCCGCGGTGGAACCCTACGGCGGCTGCCGGCTGTGCGTCGTGGACGTCACGCGTCCCGAGTGGGACGGCTGGTGCAAGATGGTGGTGGCCTGCCTGTTCCCGGTGGAGGACGGCATCGTCGTCCACACGCGGTCGCAACGGGTGCTGGACACGCGCAAGGTCGTGCTGGACCTGCTGCTGGCCCGCTGCCCCGAAACGCCGTTGATCCGCGATCTGGCGGCGACCTACGGCATCGCGACGACGTCCTACGTGAAGAACCCGGTGCCGACGGACTGCATCCTGTGCGGCCTGTGCACCCGGGTGTGCGACACGATGGGCATGTCGGCCATCAGCAGCGTGGACCGGGGCGCCGGGCGGGAAATCGCCCCGCCGTTCCGGGGGCCGCCTCCGGCCTGCATCGGCTGTCTGGCCTGCGCGGAAATCTGCCCGACGGGCTTCATCAAGGCCGAATCCGGCCTGCGCAAGCGGCGCATCTGGGAAAAGGACTTCGACATGCTGCGGTGCCCGGAGTGCGGAAGGTCGCACATCACCGTGGCCCAGGCGGACTTCTTCGCGGGGCGCGGCGGCGTGCCGCGTTCGTATTTCGAGACGTGCGACGTGTGCAAGCGGGCGGCCCTGGCGGCGACGGCGACGCGCCTGGGGGGCCCGCCGGCAACCCCGGCGCGGTGAGGAGGATCATGGATCGCATCTACAACGTGATTCCCGAGCGATGCATCGCCTGCGGGAAGTGCGAACTGGCCTGCGCCTTCGCCCACGGCAGCGAAGGACGGCCCGCGGCGACGCGCATCCACATCCACCGCCGCGGCCCGGACCTGGGGACGCCCGTGGTGTGCCTGCAGTGCGACGATCCGTCGTGCCTGGCGGCATGCCCGGTGGGCGCTCTGTCCTGGAACGCGGCGACCGCGGCCATCGAGGTGTCCAAGGGCACGTGCATCCGCTGCCGCATGTGCGTCGCGGCGTGCCCCTTCGGCAACATGATCTGGGACGACGCGCGGCACGAAGTGGCCAAGTGCGACCTGTGCGGCGGCGACCCGAAGTGCGTGCCGTTCTGCCCGACCAAGGCGCTGGAGTACGTGCCCGCGGATCGCGCGGCGGACCTTCCCCGGGCCTACGAGCCGGGGACGCTGCGCTAGGAACAGGAGTCGACGATGTCCGCCAACCCCCAGATTCTTTCGATCCTGCAGAAGGCGTACCAGGTCGAAACCGACGGGTACACCTTCTATTCGATGATCGCCGAGCGCACGGACAAGGACGCCGTGCGGGACCTGTTCGGGAAGCTTGCCCGGGACGAGGTGCTGCACAAGGCGTACCTGAAGGAGATCTCGGGCCAGTACGAGGAGCGCGGCGTCGCGGCCTTCGTGGTGCCGGCGCGGCCCGACCCGTCGCTGCGGGTCTTCGCCGACCGGGTGCTGACGGACCGCTTCAAGGAGCAGGCCCGGGGCGCGACCTTCGAGGTGTCGGCCGTGTCGATCGGCATGACGCTGGAAACCAACGCCATGGCGCTGTTCGGCGCCCAGGCCGACACCGCGACCGACCCGGAGGTCCGCGAGTTCTACCGGTTCCTGTGCGAGTGGGAACGGCAGCACTACGAGGCGCTGCAGGACCTGTTCCAGGAGGTCCGCCAGGATCTCTTCACGGGCGGCGGGTTCAATCCGTTCTGACGCGCCTGGGGCCGCAATCCCACACCCGGTTCACCGATCCTGGTTCGCGGGCATCCCAGACAGGCGGGCCACGGTTTCGATGGCAGTGCGGGCGATGGCCCCGGCATAGGCCCAGTCGATGCGATCGCTGCGGTCGGTGCTGTCGTGATAGCCCGCGCGGCGCAGCGATTTCGTGCGGTTCAGGTGCTCGTTCAGCAGGACCACCGGGAAGCCGGCGCCGTCGAAGACCCAGCCGTCCGTGTTGTACAGGTAGGACTGCGGGTCGAAGACCGGCCGGATCTCCGCGCGGAACCCCTTCGCGGTGCCCGCGGCGCCTGCCGCCACCGCTGCAGCCAGTGCCGATTCGGTCCCGCGTCCCGGGCTGATCTGGAATACCGGGTCCCCACGGTTCCGCCAGCCGATCCTGTCCAGCAGCACCAGTGGGCCCAGATCCTGCTTGCGCGCCAGCACGTCCGACAGGAATCGCCGGGCGCCCAGGTCGTCGGCCGGAAACTCCTCGCCGGCCAGGTGCACCAGCCAGATGTCGCGCAGGGGATGCAGGTCCTTCAGCACCTCGGCCGCCCGCAGCAGCGTCGCGATCGCCGCCCCGTTGTCGTCCGCGCCCGGCGCCGACACGCGCTGCCAGGTGCGTTCGTACACGTCCTCGCAGAAGGCCGTGTCCAGGTGGTCCGCCAGCAGGATGGGGCGGATGGCGGCGTCCGGGGCCGATCCGGGAATCACCGCGACCAGGTTCGACTGGGGTACGCCGTGCCAGGGGAAGCGCTGCCGACGCGTCTGCAGGCCCAGGGCCTTGTAGCGGGCCTCCAGCCAGTCCACCAGGGTCTCCAGGTGGTTCTGCGGATCCAGGGCGTTGCGCCGGGTGAACCGGACGCGCCGCCCGTCGGGCATCACGGTTTCGTCCTCGCCCGACACGACGCGAACGTCGGCACGGAGGCGGGACTCAAAGCTCGCGGGCCAGTCCGTCACAACCGGGGCACGGGTGACGGCGGGCGGGATCGCCGCCGGCCGCTCGAACCGGAGGCACTCCGGGAAGGCGACGCGGCCCTTGCCGTCCATGCGGATTTCGAAGGTCCAGGCGCGGCCGTTCAGGCGGGACGGCTGGGGGATGTGGCGGCAGGCAAGGGGCGGGGCCCCCGGGGCGGCCATCGTGGCGGCGCGCGGTTCGCGCAGGTCCAGCGACAACCACGATTCGACCACGCTGCCGGCGGCGTTGGTCCAGGCGCAGTCGCCGAAGGCCGGCTTGTCGTACAGGCCCGGTTGCTGCGTGACGTCGTCGAAGATCGCCGCGTGCTCCCTCGGAATCGAGGGATGCAGGAGGCCGGGGAGGAGGGGAGGGGGCACCAGTCGCAGCCGGTCCCGCCGCGGGAGGACGTCGGGCGCCAGCCAGGTCCAGGGTTCGCGGTCGACCCGCCACCGCGCGACCGCCCAGGTCGCCCGCCCCTCGTCGTCCAGGACGGGCCAGGCCTCGAAGGACAGAGGGCCGCGGGCGCCGGGTGTCGTGCGGGCAAGGGCCCGGGCCAGGGCCGGGAAGATCGCGCGTCCGGACTGCCGGAAGGCATCGGGCAGGGTGGCGGGGGCGCTGCCGGAGGTCAGGCCCAGGGCCATCTGGCGCGGGGAGGTGCCCAGGTACAGGGGCTGGCGCTGCTCGGAGTTGGCCTCCAGGCGGGACCAGGTCGCCAGGTCGGTCGCGGACGTCACCAGCCCGCCCTCGGGACGGGAGCAGGCGGGGAAGGGGGCCGCAGACGCGGTTCCCGGGGCCGCCGTCTGGGCGAACACCAGCAGGGCTCCGATCCCCAGCACCGATCGTGGGATGCGTTGCACGGTTTCTCCTGCCGGACCGCATGAAGACTAGTCCAGAGGGGCCTTGGTCGTCAACGCGCGTGCGGATGGACGCAGGCGTCGTGCCGCCGGGATCGGGTATGCTTCAGGCGGATGGTGACGGAGGATCCGATGAGGACGCCAGGACGTTCCTGCCCATTGCCGGGACTGCTGCTGCTGCTGGCGGCACTCCCCCTGGGCGGCTGCGTGTTCAACGATGACAAGCGCTCCGATCCCGGGAGCGTGGATCCGGGCCAGGACGCCTGGGACGCGGATGGGACGCTGCCACTTGACGTCGGCGAGGATGCGTCGCCCGAGCCCGGGATGGACCCGGGTGGCGACACGATGCCGTTCGATGTGCCGCCGGACTCGGATGCGACCTGTGCCGCGGTGCCCGGTCCCGAATCCGTGAACTTCGAGGTGTTCGGCTTCCCGACCGAGGGCAGCGACATGCCCCCCTGGGGCCAGGGCGTGCTGGAGGGCGACGGGACGCTGGACGCGATCGAGCAGACGCGGTCGGGCTGGCGCTACGTGTTCCAGTTGGCGGGCGGCAAGGCGGTCACCGTGGAAACGAACCTGCCGCAGGACCAGTCGATCCCGTTCGCGGTCGGGGACGCGGTGCACCTGTACGCCCGGCAGGACCTGCCGTGGTGGCGGGACGTGGTGCTGGTCCTGTGGGCGCCCTCGGGTGCCGTGCGCTTCCTGTTCCAGGATGCGGCCCGAACCGGCGAAACGGCCCCGTGGTTCGACTGCGGGGGGGGCTCATGGCTGTGTCCAACCGTCCGGATGCAGGCGGACGAATGCCCGGCCGTGGACGGGGAGTGCGGCAAGCGGCAGTACCCCCCGGTGGAGTTGCTGGCCTTCGGCGGCGTGGCCGACAGCGAGGTTCCCGTCGCGCATCGGCAGGGGTTCGAAGGCCCCAGCACCACGAACCCGATGATCCGCTACCACGTGTACGAGGCCTACCGGATCCAGCCCGGCACGTACCAGTGCGCAGACTACCCCGATGCGTGGATCCGGGCGTCCATCCGGGTGCTGACCCCGTAGGTCCTCAACGCAACCTGCCCAACAGCGCCACGTCGATGACAGCCCGGGTCCGTGCCAGGACCTCGCGGGCGCGGTTCCACAGTGCGTCCGCGTAGACCCGGCGGTCCGCGACCAGGCCCACGGCGTCGATGCCGGCCTTCCGGGCCAGCCACAGCGCCCGCGGGAGGTGGAACGCCTGGGTGCAGACGATCGCGTCGGCCACGTGGAAGACCGTGGCTGCGCGCCGCATCGTGGCCAGGGTGCGGAACCCCTCCGGATCCCGCAGCACGGCCTCGTCCGGCACGCCATGGTCCCGCAGCCAGTCGGCCATCGTCGCCACCTCGTCCCGGGTCGCCGGGAACGGATTGCCGCTGACGAGGATCCGGCGGACCTTCCCGGCACGCCACAGCGCCAGGGCCGTTTCCAGACGGTCCTCCAGGGCATCGGAGGGGCGGAGGCCCGGATGGACGGCCGCCCCCGGGACGATCGCGATGCTGCGGGCCGGGATGCCCGCCAGGTCGCGGAAGATGCGCGCGCATTCGTTGCGGCCGATCCAGCCCGTGTCGTTCCGTTTCACGGGCGGATTGTACCGCAGCCTTCAATGCCGGAGGTGCCCTGGAGTAGACTGCGCGGGACACGGAGGGCGTGATGGACGAGGGGAAGGGGTTCCGGCTGGAAACAGAGTCGCTGCGCATCCTGGGTGACGCCGTCGAGCGCCTGGGGGCGGGCTTCGCGTCGCTGCCCCCGATCGGCGGCCCGGGGGCGGATCTGGATGCGATCGGGCGGGTGCTGGACGAGGTGTGCGTTCGCCTGCACGACAACTACCCGTACTTCCATCCCCTGTACGCGGGCCAGATGCTGGCGCCGCCGCATCCCGTCGCGCGCCTGGCCTATGCCCTGGCGATGTGGATCAACCCGAACAACCACGCGCTGGATGGCGGGCGCGCGTCGTCGCGCATGGAAAAGGAGGCGGTGGCGGAGATCGCGCGCATGGTCGGGTGGGACGCGCATCTGGGCCACCTGTGCGGCGGCGGCACGATGGCGAACCTGGAGGCCCTCTGGGTGGGGAAGTGCCTGCGGCCCGGGGCGACGGTTCTGGCCTCGTCGCAGGCGCACTACACGCACTCCCGGATCAGCGCCGTGCTGGGACTTCCCTTCGAGGCGATCCCCTGCGATCGCCGGGGGCGGATGGATGTTCCGGCGCTGGAGGCACGGTTGCGCACCGGCGACGTCGGCATGGTGGTGGCCACGATGGGGACGACCGCGGTCGGGGCCGTGGATCCCCTGCCGCAGATCCTGGCCCTGCGGGATCGCCACGGGTTCCGCCTGCACGCCGACGCGGCCTACGGGGGGTACTTCGGGTTGGCCTCCGGGCTGGACGACGACGCCCGTGCCGCCTACGACCGCCTGGCCGACGCGGACAGCGTCGTGATCGACCCGCACAAGCACGGCCTGCAGCCGTACGGGTGCGGGTGCGTGCTGTTCAAGGACCCGTCGGTCGGGCGGCTCTACCGGCACGATTCGCCCTACACCTACTTCAGTTCCGCCGAACTGCACCTGGGGGAAATCAGCCTGGAATGCAGCCGGCCCGGCGCGGCGGCGGTGGCGCTGTGGGCGACCCAGCGCCTGCTGCCCCTGGTGCGGTGCGGTGAATTCGCCGCGGGGCTGGACCGATCCCTGGCGGCCGCCCGGCAGTTGTGGGCGACCGTTGCGGCCGATCCCCGGTACGTCACGCCCTTCGCGCCGGAACTGGACATCGTGGTGTTCGCGCCCCGTGCCGCGACTGCGACCCAGGCGTCGGCGCGCGCCCGGCGGATCTTCGACGCCGCCGCCCGTCGGGGCCTGCACCTGGCGCTGGCGGATCTGCCGGTGGCCTTTTTCGAGGGCGTCGCCCCGGGGATGGCGTTCGACCGCGACACCATCACCTGCCTGCGATCGGTCCTGATGAAGGCCGAGCACGCGGACTGGGTGGCGCGCATCGCCGCGGTGCTGGACGAGGCGACGGGCGAGGTTCCGGACGCCTGAGGTTTTCGCCCTCCGACACCGCCCCCCCGGACGGCGCAACACGCATTGACTTCACGGAAACCGCCATCCAGAATGACGCGGCCGTCCTGCGGAGCCCCACCGAATGCGCCTGCCCCGGCTTGCCCAGACGTTCCTCCGCGTGGTCGCGATCGCCTGCGTCGGAATCGGGATCTGCGGCGCCTCCCGGGCCGCGTTCGCGGCGCCGGAAAACGGCGAGGCGCTGCTGCGACGGGGCGCCTTCAGCGAGGCCGAGGCGGCATTTCGCCGGACGCTGGAAGCGACCCCCGGGGACGTGAAGGCCGCCGACGGGCTGCTGCGGGCGCGGCGCGGGGGAATCGACGCGGCGCTGCAGAAGGTGCGCGCACGCCGGCTGGGCGGGGATGCGGAAGGCGCCCTGCAGGACTTCGCGGGCGTCGTCGTCCAGGCCCGGGCCTGGGGTCTGGGCGTCCCGGGGGGCGTGGGCCCGCTGTACGAGGAGGAGGCCGCCGCCCTGATCCCGTTCGTGGATGCCCGCCTGAAGCGTGACGTCGACGCCAGCCGGGTGCTGGCGGCCCGCCTGTGGCTGTCGGCCCACGAGGACGGTTTCGGGGACGGGACCGACGGTCGCAAGCGATACGCCGACCGCAGCGGGGATCTGGACGAACTGGGCGCCCGGCATTGCGAAACCCTGTGGCGGGTGGCCTCGGTGCGATCGCCCTGGTTCGCGGACTTCACGGCGCGGTACTGCGCCGCCTGGAGCCAGGTGAAATCGGTTCCCAAGGCACTGGTCGATGCCCGCAACCGCGAGCGGTTCGACCGGATCGAGGCCCGCGGGACGGTGGGGGGGCTGACGCCGGCCGAGTCCGAGGCCCTGGCGGGTACCCTCCGTGACGCGCTGGTCCAGGCGCCGTCCCATGACGCGGACGGCACGGCCACGCTGGCGCTGTCGGTTCGCGGGGTGCTGGTTGCTGTCGAGCAGCGCAGCGAGGAGGCCCTGCAGCAGCCCTACGCGCTGCAGGTCCCCTACCTGGCCCTGGAAGAGTACTGCGAGTGGACCCAGGTTCCCGTGTCCGGCACGAAGTGGGTGGACGGGAAGCAGATCGTGGTCACCGAGGCCCGCAACCAGTGCGTCAGCCGCGCCCGGGAGGTCCGGAAGGTGCGTCTGGAGCCCCAGGTCCTGCAGTTCACCGGCGCCCGCGTCCACCAGTCCTTCCGGGTGCAACTGGAGGCCGAGGCGACGCTGCTGGGCCGTGCGGTCCGTGCCTCCGTGGCGGAAGCGCTGGACGAGTCGGACGTGACCCACGACGTCGACCGGGCGGACATCGGCCTGGCCCCGGACCCGCTGGTCCTGACCCCCCGGGCCACCTGGGTGTCGGCCCGCTTCGCCGCGCTGGCCTCGGCGCTCCTGGCCCGCCTGCGCGACCGCTGGACTGCAGCCTACTGCGTCCCCGTCGAGGGCGGCCTGGACCTTCGTGCCGAGCAGGCCCTGCGCTGCCTGGCCGCGACGCCGGATTCCCCCCCCGCCTTCGTGAAGGACTGGGCGATGCACGCGTTCGGGATGGACGTGGCGGAGCTGCTGAAGGCGGTTCCGTAGACGCCGGAAGCGTGGGCGCTAGATGTAGAGCTTCGCGATCTCGCTGAGGGGCTTCGCCCGGATCTTCGACGCCTGGCCCGCCTGGCCGAACTGGACCATGCGCTCGGCCACGACCTTCTTCATCAAGTCGCGCGCCGGACCCATGTAGTCGCGGGGGTCGAACTTTTCGGGCGTCTCGACGAACACGCGCCGGATCGCCGCCGTGATCGCCATGCGGTTGTCCGTGTCCACGTTGATCTTGCGCACGCCGTTCCGGATGCCGCGCTGGATTTCTTCCACCGGCACGCCGAAGGTCTGCTTCATGCTGCCGCCGTACTTGTTGATCAGGTCCTGCAGTTCCTGCGGAACCGACGACGAGCCGTGCATGACCAGGTGCGTGTTGGGCAGCTTCTTGTGGATGCGCTCGATCTGCTCCATCGCCAGCACGTCGCCGGTGGGCTTCTCGGTGAACTTGTAGGCGCCGTGGCTGGTGCCGATCGCGACGGCCAGCGCGTCGACGCCGGTCTTCGCCACGAAGTCGGCGGCCTGCTCGGGGTCGGTCAGCATCTGGTCGCGGGTCAGTTGGCCCTCGACGCCGTGGCCGTCCTCCTTTTCGCCGGCGGCGCCGGACAGGTGGCCCAGCACGCCGATCTCGCCTTCCACGCTGACGCCCTTCGGGTGCGCCATCTCGACGACCTTGCGGGTGACTTCGCAGTTGTACTCGAAGGACGCGGCGCTCTTGCCGTCCGACATCAGCGAGCCGTCCATCATGACGGACGTGAAGCCGTTTTCGATGGCGCTGCCGCAGGTTTCCGGGCTGTTGCCGTGGTCCTGGTGCAGGACGATCGGGATTTCCGGGTACAGTTCGACCGCGGCCAGCATCAGGTGGTACAGAAAGCGATCGTTCGTATACTTCCGGGCGCCCCGGGAGGCCTGGACGATCGCGGGCGAATCGGTTTCGCGGGCCGCCTCCATGATCGCCTGGATCTGCTCCATGTTGTTCACGTTGAACGCTCCGACGCCGTAGCCGTGCTCGGCCGCGTGGTCCAGGAGCTGACGCAGGGATACCATGGGCACGGGACACCTCCTCGCTTGAAGACCCGGATCTGCCAGGCGCCGAAAACGCCTTGCACCTGCGGTCGGATTATGGCCATTCGCGGCCTCGATGCAATGCCCCATCCAACCATCCGAAGGGGGGCCGTTCCGACACCCCTCGAATCCGCCGCGCCGCGTCAAATGGCGTGCTCCGCCCCTCCCGACCCGGGGCAAGGTGCGGAAGTTCCTCATCCATGCTAGCATCCACGCTTCCCTCGCGATCCGGGGTTGCCCGGCCACGAGGCTGCTCGCCCCCCGACACGACCCGGGTGGGCGGGAAAAGGAGTAATGCATGGTCGCGTCTGCGATCGTGCCGGCGTTGGTCCTGCAGGCCGCCCTGCGCCTGTTCGACCCGTCGGCGATCAAGCCCGAGTCCGAGATCGTTCTGGTCTCGCTGGCCCGTGGCGTGAATCCCCACGTGGCCCTCGCCGTGGCGCAGGCCGAGACCGGCAACGTCCCCGAACGGGACGAACGACGGGACCGGGTGGTGTCCAAGGGGAACTACGGCCGGTTCCAGGTCAACTGCCACACCTGGCGCGAGCCGATGGGCCTGGCGTCCTGCGATCAATTGCTGGACCGCCACGTCAACATCCGCGCGGGCATCTCGGTGCTGGCCTACGTCCAATCTGCCCGAAGTGCCCATCTGGACGGGCCAACCGACTGGGTGGCTCACTACAACGAGGGCGTGCTGGTATCCTCGGGAGGGCCGGGGGAGCGGTACGCCCGCCGGGTGAAGTACCTGATGCGGCGCCATCGGCTGCTGGCCGAAGAGCGCTATCGTTCGTTCCGCGGCTGGTAGTCAACCGCCAACAACAATAGGAAGACGATGAACATCCATTCCTTCCAGGTGAAGCCGAACCTCCCGCCCGTCCTGGCGCCGCTGCGCGAACTGGCCATGAACGTGTGGTACTCGTGGAACTGGGACGCGGTCCAGTTGTTCATCCGGCTGGATCCGGTGCTGTGGGAGAAGTGCGGCCAGAACCCCGTTCTGATGCTGGGGCAACTGTCCCAGGACGCCCTGGACGCCGCGGCCCGGGACGAGTCCTTCGTCAGCAACCTCAACCGCGTGCACGATCAGTTCCGGCGCTACCTTTCGCAGCCCGGTTGGTTCACCGAGAACCACGGGGCCGAGCGCCGGTTCCTGACCGCCTACTTTTCGACCGAGTACGGCCTGGACGAGGGCCTTCCGATCTACTCCGGCGGCCTGGGCGTCCTGTCGGGCGACCACCTGAAGAGCGCGTCGGACCTGGGCCTGCCGCTGGTGGGCGTGGGCCTGCTGTACCAGAAGGGCTACTTCCGGCAGATCCTGAACGCCGACGGCTGGCAGCAGGAACTGTACCCGGACAACGACTGGTACAACATGCCGGTCCACATCGAAACCGGGGACGACCACAACCCCCTGACCATCGACGTGGATCTGGCGGGCGAGCGCGTGCTGGCCCGCGTGTGGCGCGTGCAGGTCGGGCGGACGCCGCTGATCCTGCTGGACACCAACGTGGACGGGAATGCGCAGCATCACCGCGAGATCACGTCGACCCTGTACGGCGGCGACCGCGAGATGCGCATCCGGCAGGAGATGGTGCTGGGCGTGGGCGGTGTCCGGGCGCTGCGGGCGCTGGGGATGGAGCCCACGGTCTTCCACATGAACGAGGGGCACTCGGCGTTCCTGGCCCTGGAGCGCATCCGCACGCTGATGAAGGACTTCGGGGTCACCGCCGGCGCCGCCCGGGAGTTCGTGGCCGCGACCAACGTGTTCACGACGCACACGCCGGTCCCTGCCGGCAACGAAACGTTCGACCCGGCGCTGGTCCTGAAGTACCTCCAGCCCATCGCCAGCGAGATCGGGCTGTCGGCGCAGGAATTCCTGGCGATCGGCCAGGACGGTCCCCAGGCCGGGAAGACCTTCGGCATGACGGTCCTGGCGCTGCGCAACGCCTCGTTCGCGAACGGGGTCAGCAAGCTGCACGGCGAGGTGGCCCGGACGATGTGGAAGGACCTGTGGCCGGGGCTGCCCGAGGCCGAGGTGCCGATCACGTCCATCACGAACGGCATCCACACGCGGTCGTGGATCAGCCACGACATGGCCGAACTGTACCTGCGCTACCTGGGGCCCCGGTTCATCGAGAACCCGGGGGATGCCTCGGTGTGGGACCGGATCGACTCGATCCCGGCGTCCGAACTGTGGCGCATCCACCAGATCCGGAAGGAGCGCCTGGTGTTCTTCGTGCGCAAGCGTCTGGCCGCCCAGTTGCGACGGCAGGGTGCGGGCCCGGCGTCGCTGCGGACGGCCGAGGAGGTCCTGGATCCCCAGGCGCTGACGATGGGCTTTTCGCGGCGGTTCGCGACATACAAGCGCGCAAGCCTGCTGTTCCGGCAGCCCGAGCGGCTGGTGCGCCTGCTGACCGATTCCCAGCGCCCGGTGCAGATCCTGTTCGCCGGGAAGGCCCACCCCCAGGACCTGCCCGCGAAGGAAATCATCAAGTCGGTCGTGGGGCACGCCCGGGACGCCCGGCTGCGGCACCGGATCGTGTTCCTGGAGGACTACGACATCAACGTCGCGCGGTACCTGGTGCAGGGCGTGGACGTGTGGCTGAACACCCCCCGGCGCCCGCTGGAGGCCTCGGGCACGTCGGGCATGAAGGCGGCCGCGAACGGCGCGCTGAACTGCAGCGTGCTGGACGGGTGGTGGGAAGAGGGCCACGACGTGGACACGGGCTGGGCCATCGGCGACGCCGAGGTGTACCCGGACCCGGAGGAGCAGGATCGCATCGAATGCGAGTCGCTGTACCACCTGCTGGAAAACGAGATCGTCCCCCTGTTCTGGGACCGGGACCGCAGCGGGATGCCGCGCCAGTGGCTGACCATGATGAAGGCCTCGATCAAGAAGCTGGGTTCCGTGTTCAACACCCACCGCATGGTCCGCGAATACACCGAGCGCGCGTACCTGCCGGCCCATCGCCTGGGGCGGCGGTGGCTGGACGAAAGCCTGGAAGGCGCGACGGCCCTGAACCTGTGGCGCCAGCGCGTTGATTCTGCGTGGCCGCAGGTGTCCGTGCGCCTGGACGAAACCCCGGCCCGCGAGATCGGCGTCGGCACCACGCTGGAAGTCCCGGTGCGCGTGCGGCTGGGCTCGCTGTCCCCCGAGGACGTGGCCGTGGAAGTGCGGTATGGGCCCCTGGCTCCGGACGGCGAGATTCGGGATGCGGTCGTCAGCCGTGCCGAACTGGTCCGCAGCGAGGGCGCCGAGCACCTGTTCCTGGCGAAGCTGCCTTGCACCGTGACCGGCCGATGCGGCTTTGCTGCGCGCATCCTGCCCCTGCACAAGGACCTTCTGGCCCCCTACACCCCGCTGCGCATCACCTGGGAGTGATTGCGCTTTGCGGCGAACCTCGACGCGCCCCCGACCGCGTCGGATTCCCCCTTCAAGCATTCCAACTGATCGGGAGGCGGCATGGTCCGGGAAACCCGCCAGGTCCAGGTGGACGACGTCGAACTTGCCTTCCGCGTCGTGGGCGAGGGGCCGCCCCTGCTGCTGGTGATGGGGCATACGGGAACCCAGGACCAGTGGCCCCTGGCGTTCGTCAATGCGCTGGCCCGCGATCACCGGGTCATCACGTACGACCATCGGGGCATGGGTGACTCGTCGTCGCCGCCCGGGGAATGGACCATCGAACGGCTGGCGGATGACGCGGCCGGTCTGCTGGCCGCCCTGGGCACCGGGCCCGCCGACGTCCTGGGGTGGTCCCTGGGAGGGTTGGTCGTGCAGGAACTGGCGCTGCGGCATCCCGGCGCCGTCCGGCGACTGGTCCTGCTGGCGACCTCCGCCGGGGGGGCCGAGGCCCTGCTGCCGGACCCGGAGGTGTTGGCAGTGCTGCACGACGATTCGGTGATCGGCGCCCAGCGCGCCCGCCGGATCCTGGCACTGCTGCTGCCCGCCGCGTGGCTGGCTGCCCATCGGGCCTTCCTGATGGAGTATCCGCGTCCCCGTCACGTGGCGTCGCAGGACGCCGCCCGCCGCCAGTGGAGGGCGGTCACCTCGTGGCAGGGGGCCTGGGAACGCCTTCCCGGACTGCGCGTGCCCACCCTGATCGTCACCGGGGACCAGGACGCCGTGACCCCGCCGGAAAACAGCCTGCACCTCGCAGGACGCATCCCGGGGGCCTGGCTGGTCCGCCTGGAAGGGGGAGGGCACGGCGTGCTGTACCAGGTCCCCCGACGCCTGGCGCAGATCGTCCACGTGTTCCTGGAGGATTGATTCCAGGGCCTTCCGGCGCCGCCCCCATTTGACTCGCACCGCCGATGCAGGGAAGATCGTCCGGACAAATATGCGGTTCCCCGGGGGGAGTGCTTGGCGCGATCCTGCGTCGACGACAGGGAAGCGGACGCGCGGCGGGCGGCGACGCGGCCGCGGCGGCTCCCGGGTCATGCATCGACGCACCTGCGGAACCTCCTGCTGACGATCTTCCTGCTGTTCCTGGCCTGCCTGCTCGCCGGGACCGCTGCGTACTACCGGATCCAGAGCGACCAACTCCTTGACGACCAGCGGGTCGCCCTGGAGGAGGTCGCCGACCTCAAGGTGCGCCAGATCGAACAATGGATGGCCGAGCGCAGGGCCGACGCGGAGGTTCTGCGGGAGAACGGCGCGATATTGCCGTCGCTGCAGCAACTCGCTTCCGGGGAACCGAACCTCCGGGCGCGGGAAGACGTCCAGGCCTGGTTGGCGCCCATGCAGCGCAGTTACGGGTACCTGGGCATCGTGGTGCTGTCCTCCGACAATCGCGCGCTGGCGTGGGTCCCGGAAGGCGTGCCGATGAACCTGGGACCGGAGGACCTTCAGGACGCCCGGGAAGTCCGCGGGAATCCCGACCTTGTGCGGATCGGTCTGCACGTGCAGGAACCCGCGGAAAGCGTCGTCATCGACATCGCGATCGCCTTGAGGGCCGGGGGGGGCACGCGACCGGAAGACCCCTTCGTGGCCGTCTTCCGGATGGACGCCGACAAGGCCCTGATCCATTACGTCCAGGACTGGCCCGCCCAGAGTCCCTCCGCCGAGGCGCTGCTGGTCCAGCAGGACGGGGACGAGGTGGTGTACCTGACGGGGACCCGGCTGGGCCGGCATCGGCCGCTGGCCCTGAGGGTGCCGATCGGATCGCCGTCCCTGCCCGCGGCGCGGGCCCTGCGGGGCGATCATGGGGTGTTCGAGGGGATCGACTACCGGGGCGTCGAGGTGTTGTTTGCGACCCGGAAGGTTTCGGGGACCGGATGGGCGCTGGTCGCCAAGAAGGATTCCCTGGAAGTCCAGGCGCCCCTGCGATTCCGGATGGCCTGGGCCCTGTTCGCGCTGGTCCTGACGTCGCTGGCCGCAGCGCTGGGCCTTCGGCTGGTCTGGCGCGGGGCCGAGGCGGAACTGGTGCGGGAGCGCCTGGCCACGGCCGCGGATCGGGCCGAACTGTCGAAGCTGTACCAGACCCTCGGCGACGTGAACGCCGCCGTCATCCGGACGCGGGACCGGAGGGTCCTGCTGGATCGGGTGTGCGAGATCGCGGTGCAGATGGGAGGATTCCGGCTGGCCTGGGTCGGGTGGCCCGATGCCGAAACGAACCGGATCGTTTCCCTGGCGCGGCACGGGGAGGCGGCCGGATTCCTGGACGATGCCCGCATGTCGAACCTGGATCAACCGGAGGGACGCGGTCCCACGGGGACGGCCCTCCGGGAAGGTCGGATCGTCGTGTGCGAGGACGTCCAGTCCGACCCGAGGATGCAGCCCTGGCGGGTCCAGATGATGGCCTACGGGCTGGGATCGGCGGCGGCCTTCCCGCTGACCGTCCGGGGCGCCGTGGTCGGCGTGTTCTCCCTCTATGCGGTCGAGACCTCGGCATTCGCGCCCAGGCGCCTGGACCTGCTGGAACGTCTGGCGGCCGACGTGTCGTACGCGCTGGAATTCCTGGAGGAAGCTGACCTGCGTGAGGAAGCCGAGGAGGCGATCCGGCGGCTGAACGTCGAACTGGAGGAGAGGGTACGCCGGCGAACGGCGCAGGTGGACGCCGTGAATCGCGAACTGGAGTCCTTCGCCTACTCGGTTTCGCACGACCTCCGCGCGCCGTTGCGGGCCATGGACGGCTTCGCCCAGGCCCTCATCGAGGACTGCAGCGACCAGGTTCCGCCCCAGGGCCAGGTGTACCTCCAGCGCATCCAGGCGGCGTCCCAGCGCATGGGACACCTGATCGACGACCTGCTGCGGCTGTCGCGGGTCACCCGGGCCGAGATGCGGAACGAGCGGGTGGACCTGTCGGCGCTGGTGAACCGGATCGTGGCCGAACTGCGCGCCGTCGAGCCGGATCGGCAGGTCCTGGTGACCGTGCAGCCGGGCCTGGAGGCTGTCGGGGATGCGAACCTCCTGTGGATCGCCCTGGACAACCTCCTGGGAAACGCCTGGAAGTTCACGCAGAGGCGGCTGGTCGCGCACATCGACGTGGGCGCCCGGGTGCGCGGCGGCGTGCACGAGTTCTATGTGACCGACGACGGGGAAGGGTTCGATCCCAACCTCGCGGGCCAGTTGTTCGCGCCGTTCCAGCGCCTTCACTCGGCCAGCGAGTTCCCCGGGACCGGGATCGGACTGGCCACGGTCCAGCGGGTCGTGGCAAGGCATGGCGGGCACGTGGGGGCCGTGGCGATGCCGGGGGAAGGGGCGACCTTCTGGTTCACCCTGGGGGAAACTGCAACGGAGGGCGATGCCCATGAAACCGATCCTGCTGGTCGAAGACAGCCAGGATGACGAACTGCTGGTGATTCGGACCCTGAAGAAGAACCACATCGCGAACGAGATCCTGGTGGCCCGGGACGGTGCGGAGGCGCTGGACTACCTGTTCGGCCAGGGCACCCGGCTGGGGCACGCGCCGCTGGACCCGCAGGTCGTGCTGCTGGACCTGAAACTGCCCAAGCTGTCGGGGCTGGACGTCCTGCGGGAAATCCGGAAGGACCCGCGGATTCGACTGGTGCCGGTGGTGGTGCTGACGTCGTCGGACGAGGACGGGGACGTCGAGGAGTCCTATCGGCTGGGCGCGAACAGCTACGTGAAGAAGCCGGTCGCCTTCCCGGAATTCTCGGAAGCCATCCGGAACGTGGGTCTGTACTGGATGGTCATCAACCGCCCGGCATAGTGCCGCGGCCGGCGGGTTCGAACCGCGTCACACGTCCAGGCGTCGACGGGCGTCGTCCAGCAGGCGGGCGATCGGGAGGCCGTGCGGGCAGGCGCGCTCGGCAGCGGTCCAGTCCGCCCCGGCCAGGCGGGCACGGTCGGCGGCCGGGATGGCGTGGAAGGCTTCCCGGGCCCGGTGGATGTCACCGTAGGCGTTGTCGTACATCAGGCAGCGCATCGCGTCGGCGACCGGGGCCCCGCCGGATGCGTCCTCGCAGGCCCCGCACGCGCGGCAGAATGTTTCGTGGGTCTCGGCGGCGAAGCGGTGGAGGGCGTCGCGGTCGTCGAGGGCCAGCGTGGTCCTGTCGAAGGCCGCCGCCACGTATTCCTGCAAGGTTCCGAAGGAGGTCATCCGGGCGCAGATCGTCGCGATGGCCGGGTGCTCCCAGAGGGCCTTCAGCATCGCCTGCTCGGGCGTGAAGCCGCGCTTCAGGAAGCCCGCCGCCATGCGCGCCTCGGCATCGTCGGAGGGGGTGATGGGCCCGCCGCCCTTGAACTTCATGCCGATGATGCCGACGCCTGCTGCGCGGCAGGATTCGAGGGCGGCGGCCATCTTCCGATCCGCCAGCAGGCGGTAGTTCACGGCGGTCATCACGACGTCGATCCACCCGAGGGAGGCGGCCGATTCCAGCAGGTATTCCATGCGTTTGTGGCAGCTGAACCCGAAGTGGCGGATGCGCCCCTCGGCCTTGTTGCGCGCGGCCCACTCCTTGACCTGGGGCGTCAGGACGTCCGCGTCCTTGATGCCGTGGAGCAGGTAGAGGTCGATGGTGGGGGTCGACAGGCGCCGCAGGGACTGGTCGAGAAGGGTCGTCATCCCCGCGGGGTCGGTCGCGTCGGACTTGGTCACCAGGAACACGCGGGCGCGGTCCTCGGGGCTGCGCTGGAAATACCGGCCGAAGCCTTCCTCGCTGTTCCCGTTTTCGTAGCAGTCCGCCGTGTCCCAGTGGGTCACGCCCCAGGCCAGGGTCTGGCGCAGGAACAGTTGGGCGGAGCGCGTGTCGAACATGCCGCCCAGGGCCAGCATCGGGACGTTCACGCCGGTGCGTCCCAGGGGGCGGGTCGGGATGGGCTTCGGGGTCAGGGGCGGGGCCGCCTGGGCGGGGGCCGCGTGCGCCTGGGCGAGGGCCGCGGGTGCGCCGAGGATCGTCGCGCCGGTGAGGCAGCCGACCTTCAGGAAGCCGCGTCGGGTCAGGCGATGGTCCATGGGGTCCTCCTATCCCCTGCCCATGGAGCGGCGGGGGTCACGGGACTCGTTCTCGCTGGTGATGCGGACGGCACGGAGGCCGACCACGGGGCACTCGTGTTCGCAGACCCCGCAACCCGTGCAACGGCCGGGGTCGATGTAGGGCCGGTGCAGGCGGACGCGCAGTTCGACCCGCGCCCCGGCGGCCAGTAGCGCCCCGTCCTCGGGCCGCGCCAGGACCACCTGGTCCGCCGTGTTGTCCCGGACCCGCAGGCCCGGTTCCGGGGTGCCGACGACGGCCACGAGGTAGTCCCCCCCGGCGACCCGGCCCGGGCGCAGGGGCGCGCCGTCCAGTCGCACGGTGGCGTCGTCGATCGCCGCGACGTCCCAGGGCCCTTCCCGAAGGGTTTCGACCCAGGATTCCAGCACGATGGCCTTCGGGCTGACCGGGCAGTTTTCCTGGCACACGATGCACGGCCGGCCCATGGCCCAGGGCAGGCACCGGCCGCGATCGATGAAGGCGCAGCCCATCTTGAGGGGCCCGGTGGCGTGGTGGTCGCCGCGGCCCAGCTTTTCGTCCAGCGTGAAGGGGCGGATGGCGGCCGTGGGGCAGACGAAGCCGCAGGCGACGCAGTTCGGCTGGCAGCCGCTGGTGCCGATGCGGTTGTTCAGGACCGGGGTCCAGAGGGCCTCGACCCCGGTGTCGATGCCGGCGGGCTGGAGCACGCCGGTCGGGCAGATGCGCATGCACTGGCCGCAGCGCAGGCAGCGGTCCAGGAACTCGGGTTCTGGCAGCGCGCCCGGAGGACGCACCAGGGCGGGCGGGGTCGAGGCGCCGGCCTCCCCGGCCAGGCGCAGCAGGGGGGGCAGCGCCAGGCCCGACGCCAGCGACAGCAGGACGCCCCGGCGCGACACGTCGGGCAGGGGCCGCTCGCCGGCCTCGGACGGGCGCGTCCGGAAGGTGATCACGCCCTCCTTGCACGCCGGCAGGCAGTTCATGCACAGGACGCACTCGGCGGTGCGGATCGTGCCCGAGGGCTCGCATGCGCCCTCGCAGTCCGCGTCGCAGGCCTTGCAGTTCGAGCAGGCGGGCGTCGTCCGGGCCACCCGCCACAGGGAATTGCGCCCCAGCAGTCCCATCAGGGCGCCGGACGGGCACAGGAAGCGACAGTAGAAGCGGGGGATGGCCAGGTTCGCCAGGAGCGACGCGGCCAGGAGGATCCCCAGCAGCGCGCCGCCCTGGACGTGCCGGGGCGCCGAAAAGAACAGGCCCACGGTACGGTCCAGCAAGGGCAGGACGACGGTGTCCATCCCGCGGGTCAGGAAGGCGATGGGCGACAGCCAGCCGACGAGGTCCGTGGAGGCGAAGACCTCGTCGCCGGGAAGGACCCGGCCGGCCAGCATCCACAGGACGACCAGCGCCAGGGACCACGCCGCGGCGCGGCCCCGGGAACGGACGACGCGCGACAGGGCCAGGTACGCCAGGACGACGGCCCCGAAGGCGACCGCCGCCTGCACCGTCATGGGCCACCGGGCGCCCGGGCTGGCGCTGCCCCGGACGAGGTCGGCGGCGGCGGATGCCAGGAGGACGGCCAGCAGGTAGTACTTGACGCCCTGCCACTGCGAGGGCCGGTTCACCCGGGCCCGGTCGCCGCGCAGGAAGGACCGGCCCATCCAGCCGATGGCCTGGTGGAGCGTGCCGAAGGGGCAGATCCATCCGCAGAACGCACGGCCGACGATCACCGTGAGGGCGACGGTCGCCAGCGCCCAGAGCATGCCCGCGTACAGGGTGCCGGTGGCCAGGGTGGTCGCCAGGGCGGGCAGGGGGTCCAGTTCCAGGAACAGGTTCACGGGCCAACCGCGCACCTGGAACCGCCCTTCGCCGAAGGTCGTCACGGCGCAGAACCACAGGAACCATCCCAGGAAGAAGATCTGGGACACGCGGCGAACCGTTACGATGCGCATCAGTCCACCGCCTCCCGCCGGGGCTTCAGCGATTCCCAGTCGACGGTCCCCATGCCGGCGGCGGAGGCCATGCCCAGCCAGGGAAGGTCGCCCGCGACACGGCCCAGCAGCGTCGCCCCGAAGGCGTCCGCGGCGACCTGGTCCAGCGAGGCGATCAGGGTGTTGCGGATTTCCACGTCGTCGAGGGCCCCGCCGGTCGGACCGTTGCGGCGCATCACGGCGGTTCCGTCCAGGATCACGAGGGTGGGGCGAACCATCACCGCCAGGTCCCGGATGATTTCGCTGATGCGCTGGTGGAACAGGTTGCGCCGGCCACCCAGCAGCCCGTACCAGTTCTTCAAGGCCATCGTCGCGCCGCTGCGGGAGTGGTCCTTCACCGGGCAGATGCCGATCACGCGGTCGATGCCGTCGAAGGGTTCCGCGAGGATCGGCCAGTCCCGGATCAGCGTGGACCCGGGCAGCGACAGGGACCGGAACAGGGACTCCCGGGGAAGGACGACGGTCGCGCCCGCCTGCTCGGCCGCCTCGGCGATGCCCGACAGGCGGAACGAGGTGGCGGGATCCCCGACCGGGTTGTCGGTGACGATCACGGAGCGGGCCCCGGCGCCCAGGCACAACCGGACCATCGCCCCGACCAGGTCGGGGTGCGTGGTGGCGCACAGGTCCGGAGGTGTCGCGAATCCCGCGTTGGGCTTCAGGAGGACACGATCGCCCGGCCGGATGAAGCGGCCGATCCCCCCCAGGGCGTCGATGGAGCGCTCCAGCGTCCGTCGCCGATCCCGCCCGGTGATGATGGCCAGGCGGGGACCGTCGTCCCGCAGGGACCAGTCCGGAAGGGGAGGGCCGGAGGCGGTCGACGCCGTGACACCGGTCGGGGCGCTGGTGTCGTGGAGGGCCAGCCCCGCCGTGCCGGCCAGGGCCAGGGTCGCACCGGCCCGCGCTGCGCGGATCAGGAACTCGCGGCGGGAACCTTCGTCCGAACCTGCCTTCACGGGTCTACCTCGGGACGATCCGCCTGGAGGGTCGTCCACAGGGATGCGGCCAGGGCATCGGCGACCGGCCGCGAATCCGCCTCGTGGATGCCGGCCACCAACGTCCCCCGCGCGAACGCGATTTCCGTCCAGCCTGCCGCGTCCAGTGCCCAGGCGCCGGGGATGCCGGCCGGGGCCGGGACCGCAGCGGCCCCCTGCGCCACCAGGGCGTCGCGCCAGGTTGCTGCGAGCGCTGCGGCCTCCTCGGGCGTTCCCCGGGAGCACACGAAGGCCGTGGCCTCCTTGTCCTGGATCCGGTAGCGTGCGATGTGGACCCGGTCGAATCCGTCCAGGCCGAAGGCGCTGGTGGCCAGAAGCGCCTCGGTCCCGGCCACACGGCCCTCCACCGGCAGCAGTTCCCCCTGGGCGGCCGCGGCTCCGTCCCCGGTGTTGGCCGCCGCGAACGCCCCGGCGAAGGACCGTGCCAGCGCCAGCGCGGACGTGCCGCCCCGGGCCGCCAGGACTTCCAGGTAGAACCTGCCCGTGGCAACGAACAGGCCGTTCGACACGGCGTACGAGTGGCGGCCGATCAAGGCGTCGGGTGCCCCGGCGCGGCGCTGCTGGGACCAGGCGGAGTAGGCGTTCTGCGGGGACCCGAGGTCGTACACGCACGCTTCGACGACGTCGGGATCGCCCACCGCGGCGGCGAACCGGCGACACCGCAGGCCCTGGAACCCCGCGGCGAGGTAGAGGTCCGCCCGGCCGTCGATCTTGTCGGACAGGGTCGTGGCGTCGAAGCGCTCCTGCGGGGATGCGGCAATGGCGCCCGACGGCAGCGCCAGGGCGTCGCCCGGACCGGAAGGCGCGCCCGGTACGAGTCCCAGGCGGAACCGTTCCGGATCGTACCGGTACTGCTGCAGGAACAGCGCGGTGCCGATTGCGACCAGGGCCAGCAGGATGGCCAGACCCACCCGTGTCTGGATCGCCGAGGAGGGATGCTTCACGGCGCAACCACCCGCCCCGGTGCCCCGTTCGCCCCGGCGACGGTATGGCAGTTGGCGCAGTTCAGGTCGGTCTGTGCCGTGGTCATGTAGCGCGGGGTGCCGGTTCCCGACAGGTGCGCCTTGTAGGGCAGGGCGATGGACCACTCGCCGGTGTCGAACCAGAAGTTGCCGGCAGCGTTGGTCGTCTTGGTCCGGATGACCTTGTCGGCCCCCTCGATGACCACCAGCACGTCCTGGACGCCGTTGCAGTCGGTTTCGTCGTGCAGCGCGCCCATCACGGTGCCCGCGATCATGTAGGACGGCGATTCGTACTTCGTGCTGTGGCAGGTGATGCAGTTGCCGCCGGGGCTCATCTGGAACCCCTCGCCGTCGGCCTGGGTCCAGTGGCGACCGCTGGTGCAGGTCGGGGTCCAGGCGTTGTCCACGGCGGGAACGTCCGGGACGTCGACCGGGGTGTCCTCGGAAACCACGGCGCCGCAATCCCGCATGCCCGTGTCGATCCATTCCAGGAACAGGCCCAGGTCCACGTCGGGAATCCTGCCGCTGGGTGGCATCGCCCCTTTCTGCATGAACCCCTTCGCCGCCGTGGCGGAGGGCGCCGTCGTCGCGTAGGTGTCGAAGTCCGCGCCTGCCGGTGCCCCCTGGCGCGCCGCACCCGATTTCGCCGAGTCGTGGCAGGAGGCGCAGAAGCGCGCCATCAGCGGTTGGATGTCGTTGCACCACGTGACGCCGGCTGCGGGAAGGTCGAGGGGGCCGACGTCGCGGTCCTGCACCGCGTCGATCTTGGTGCCGCAGGACACCGTCGCCAAGAGGATCGCCGCCAGGCCCACGGAGCGGTTCATCGTTGTCTCCTGTCGACAGTGCCGACGGCCGAAACTTGCGTCGTGGGGATGATAGCCCGATCGGGAGCCGCCGGAAAGTGGCGAACCCCTTGCGAACCCCTTGCCGCCAACCCGCGGAAGGGCTATTTACGGCGTGTCGCGGGGGAGGGGGCGCTGATGGCGGATCCGGTGGTGCGTATTGCGGGTGACCTGGGGTTCAGTGTCGAAAGCGACGGGGCGATCGGAGTCTCGCTGACGAACGGCGAACTGGTGGCCTCGGGAATGCAGTTCATCGTGCGCCTGGTCGACGGCCGGTTCCTTCGTCCCGATGCGGGCGCCTCGGTCGTGGAGGCCCGCGAGGGCCTCGTGAAGACGCGCATCCGGCTGGGCAACGGCGCCCTGGAGGTCCGGGCGGACTGGACGTTCGACGGGGTCCGGGTGGATGGCACGGCGACGATCCACAACCTGGGCGCCGAGCCCCTGGCGCTGGACCGGGTGCTTCTGTGCACCCTGCCGGACGGCCTGGCGATCGACGGGGAACCGGCGCGGTGGTCCTTCTACAAGATGGGCTGGAACGTCGCCTCCGCGTCGGGGTTCCTGCCCTTCACCGCGGCCGAATCCCAGTTCTTCATGCGGCTGCCCTTCCGGTGGCTGCCGTCCTCGGTGCGGCACATGATGTACAACGAGGGGACGTCATTCTCGGACCGGCCCGGCGAGTTCCAGTCCGAGTGGCTGGGCGCCTTCGCCGGTCCCGGCGGGAAGACCCTGGTCTGCGGGTTCGCGGGTTCGGGCCGCCACTTTTCGCAGGTGGTGGCCTCGGCTCCGGATGCGTTCCTGCGCCTGGAAGCCCTGATGGACGGCGCGATGCTGCTGCCGGGGGCGGAAAAGGCGCTGGAGCCGATCCTGTTCCTGTCCGCAGACGACCCCGACACGGCGTTGCAGGGCTACGCCCGGGCCGTGGCCGTCCAGGACGGCGCCCGCGTGAACCCGATCCGCCTGTGGTGCTCGTGGTACTCCGGCTTCTACGATCGGGTCACCGAGGAGGCGTTCGTCGAGAACGCGCGCCTGGCCCGGGCGGCCGACGTCCCCGTCGAGTACTTCCAGTTGGACGACGGCTACCAGCGGTGCGTCGGGGACTGGCTGATCACGAACGACCGCTTCCCGTCGGGCCTGGCGGCCCTGGCCGCCACGATTGCCGACCTCGGCTTCCAGCCCGGCATCTGGACGGCGCCCTTCGCCCTGTCGCGGAAGTGCCAGGCCTTCGTCGACCATCCCGACTGGGTCGTCGCCGACCGGCGCGGGCGCCCCGTTCCCGCCGGATTCATCATGGGCAAGTTCGGTCCCCGGTACTACTACGGCCTGGACACCACGCGCCCCGAAGTGATCGAGTGGATCGAAACCCTGTACCGCACGCTGCGGGCCATGGGGTGGCGGCTGTTCAAGGTGGACTTCCTGACCGCCGCCTCGGTGCCCGGGGTGCGTCACGATCCGACCGTCACGCGTGCGGAAGCCTATCGTCGGGGCCTGGAAGCGGTCCGGCGGGGTGTCGGTGACGACGCGCTGCTGCTGTCGGGCATCGGGCCCGTCCTGGGCAACGCGGGCCTGATGGACATCCAGCGCCTGGGCCCCGACACGTCGTTCGGCGGCGCGTCCTGGCGCAACCGGATGCAGCGCTGGATGAACGATCGCATGACGCCGGGGTTCTACAACAACAGCCTCGGGTCCCTGGCGCGCAGCTTCACCGACGGCATCCTCTGGAGCGGCGACGGGGACGCGCTGATCCAGCAGGGGGCGCCGGCGGGCGAGGCCCGGACGCAGGCGGCGATCGCGCTGCTGTGCGGCGGGACCCTGTCCCTGGGCCACGACTACCGCAAGGGACCCTTCGACCTGGAAATCGTGCGCGAACTGGCGGGCCGCACCGGTCCTGCCCGGGTGCCGGACCGCGTCGCGGGGCCCGTTCCCAGGCAGGTGTTCACCGACGGCCTGTTCGAGGGGCGGCCCGTGCGCTGGCTGGCCCTGGCGAACCTGGACGACACGCGGACGGCCGTGGCCCCGCATCCGGAGGCCCTGCCCGGCGGGAATTCCTGCGAGGCCGTGGAAACCGGCACCGGCGCCACGGTCCTTCTGGACCCCGCGTGCGCACTGGCCGTCGAGGGACGTGGTGTGCGGCTGTTCCGGATCACGCTGCCCGCGCAGGGCGTCTGACCGCTACTCCCAGGGCACCGTCAGGACCGCTTCGGACATCCCGGGGGCGTTGGCCCACCGCACGATCCCCTGCCGCGGATGCAGGATCACCTGGGACACCAGGGGCTCGCCCCCCCCGACGTACTCGCCGGACAGGGTCACGCGCAGTTCGGCGCAGTCCAGGGTCGCTTCCAGGGGCAGCGGGCACGGGGCGGCGTACGAGATCGCCTGGATGTCCAGCGCCACCTGGAGATTCTGCGGCTCCCCGCCGGAGGACGCGACCGTCACCTGCGTGTCGATGTGGTGGGGCGTGCCCATGGGCGCCAGGTCCATCGGGATCACCAGGGGCGTCGGGAACCACTGCCCCTGGGGCTCCAGGTACAACGGCAGGTGGGTTTCGGATCCCAGCACCGTGATCTTCCACGGCGTTTCGTGATTGAAGTACAGCGCCATGGCGTCCTCGGGGATGCCGGCCACCAGCCTGCCGAACAGCAGCCGCGTCCAGGCGCCATTGCCCCCCACGTCGGGCTTCACCTGTCCTTCCTTCAGGCTGGCCGGGACGTCCGCTTCCGCCTGGTCCAGCGAGAACTTGACGTGGTAGGTGGCCGTGACGCCCGTCATGGCGGTCCAGATCCCGTCCCACGTCACGCCCGCCCAGTAGGGATGGGGATGGCCCGGGGCGTTCACGTCGATGGCCGGTCCCGGGTCCGGAGCCCCCGGGTCGTCGGTCGCGGCGGGATCGGTCGGGACGTCGGGCGTGACGGCGATTTCGGCACCCGGGTCCGCGCCCGCGGTGGTGCCGGACGCGCACGACGTCGCAGCGACCAGGCAGAGCAGGGCCATGCACCAACGGGACTGGACATGCGTCATCGGGGTCTCCCGGGTCGAGTCGAGGGGGAGTCTACTCCAGGGCGGCGAAAGGGGGGATGGGGGAATTGCTACAGGTTCCCGCGGCGCGCCTGCTCCACCTCGATCGCCTCGAAGAGGGTCTTGAACGAGGTTCCGCCGAAGGTTTCGGCGCCCCGGCGCTCGATCAGTTCCAGGAACAGCGTCGGGCGGTCGGTCACCGGCCGGGTCCACGCCTGCAGCAGGCAGCCCTTGTCGTCGTGATCCACCAGGATGTTCAGGCGCTCCAGGGTGTCACGGTCCAGGTGGCATTGGCCGGCCAGTGCGCTGATCCGGTCGTAGTAGCCCTCGGGCACCGGAAGGAATTCCAGGCCGTTTTCCTTCATGGCCGTCGCGGTCTTCACGATGTCCCCGGTCGTCAGGGCCAGGTGCTGCACGCCCGCCGTCATGTGGTAGTCCAGGAACTCCTGGACCTGGCTGCGCCGGCTGGCGACGGCAGGCTCGTTGATCGCGATGCGGATGCGCTGGTCCGGGCTGGTCACGATCTGGCTGTGCAGCGCGGTCCGGTCCGTCTGGACGTCCTTGCCCTCCCAGGTTTCCTGCGTGTGGAATCCCAGGATGTTTTCGTAGTACTCGACCCAGCGATCCAGTTGCCGGCCCTCGACGTTCACCGTGAAGTGGTCCAGGCCGGTCAGGCCCGAATCGTAGCCCGGGCGCTTGCGGGATTCGAAGCCGGGCAGGAACGGGCCGTCGTAGCCGCCGCGCGCCACGAAGGAGTGGACCGTGTCGCCGAAGGCCTTGATGGACGCGATGCGGACGGTGCCGTGGCTGTCCGACACGGCGCAGGGGCGCTGGACGAAGGTCGCGCCGCGCTTCTCCAGGACCTCGCAGACGCCGTCCAGATCCTCGACCTCGAAGGCCACATCCTTGACCGAATCGCCGTGCAGCGCCAAAAAGATGACGCGGGGGTCCTCGTGGGTCAAAGGCGACGTGATGACCAGGCGCAGGTCGCCCCGGGCCAGCGCATACGACGCGGATCCGGGGTTGCCCGTTTCGGGTCCCCGGTAGGCCACGAGGTCCAGGCCCAGGGCCTTCCGGCAGAAGAAGGACACCAGGCGGGCATTGCCCACGATCAGTTCCACATGGTGCACGCGTCGAATCGGGATGGGATGGGTCATGGCAACCTCCGTGGTACGTCACGGAGAAGTTTGGTCCGTATAGCGGCGTTGGCAAGGGGGGGGGCCGGATGTCTACAGAACCTTGGCGGCCTTGATGGCGATGACCTGGGACGGGAAGGCCTCGCTGACGTTGTTGGAAGTCACGGGAACCGCAGCGATCGCGTCCACGACGTCCATGCCCGCCGTCACGTGCGCGAACACGCAGTAGCCGAACCCGTCCGACGTCGGGGCCGTGTGGTCCAGGAACGTGTTGTCGATCAGGTTGATGAAGAACTGGGAAGTGGCGCTGTTGACGTCGCTGGTGCGGGCCATGGCCAGGGTGCCGCGCTTGTTCTTCAGGCCGTTGCCGGCCTCGTTCTGGATCGCCGCCTTGGTGGGCTTCTGGCGCCGGGCGACGTCGAAGCCGCCGCCCTGGGCCATGAAGTTCTTGATCACCCGGTGGAAGATGGTGCCGTTGTAGTAGCCGGAGTTCACGTACTCCAGGAAGTTCGCGGTCGTGATCGGGGCCTTGTCGGCATCCAGTTCGATCGTGATGTTGCCCTTGTTCGTTTCCAGCAGCACCTGCGGATTCGCCATGAGTGTCCTCCTTGTCCTCTACTTCCTGAGTTCCTTGACCACCCGGTCCGCGCCATAGACCTTCTTCAACGTTTCCAGGATGGCGGCCGACGACACGGCCACCGTCCGGTTCACGGACTCATCGAACCAGAACGCGCCGCCCAGGGACTGCAGGTTCCCGTCGAACACCAGCCCGACCAGTTCCATCTTGCGGTTGAACACCGGGCTGCCGGAGTTCCCGCCGATGATGTCGTTCGTGGTCGCGATGTTGAACGGGGTCTTCAGGTCCAGGCGCTTCTTCGCGTCCAGCCACGTCTTCGGCAGGGCGAAGGGGTCCTTGCCCGTGTGGCGTTCAAAGGCCCCCGCGAGGGTCGTCACCGGATTGACCTTCTTCCCCTTTTCCAGGTAGCCCTTCACCGCGCCGTACGACAGGCGCAGGCTGAACGTCGCGTCGGGGTACGTCTTCTTCCCCATGGCCTCGAAGTGGGCCTTCGCGATGATCTCGCTGTTCTTGCGGACGACCGAATCGACCTCGTCGTCGAAGCGCTTGCGCACGGCCCGGGCGTCGGGATCGACCAGGCGGGCCAGCACAATCATCGGGTCGTCGGACGCGTCCACCGCGGCCTTGCCCCCTTCCCACAGGGCCTTGCGCACGGCCACGTCGGCCAGTTTCGTGCCGCGCACCGCCGCCGTCGCCAGGCTCTCCGGGGACTCCTTGCCCAGGATGCGTCGGACGGTCGGATCGTCCGCGGTCAACAGTTCACGCAGCTTGGTCAGGCCGAACGACAGCCACGCCTCCTGGACGTCCGGATAGATGGGCGCCGTGCTGAAGAGGCGCTGGGTCAGCGTGGGCAGGGACGAGTCGGTGTACTCGCGCAGGCGGGCCTCGTTGGGCTTCTCGCGCTCGGCCGTCCCGCGGACCAGCATGCGCGCGATGCCGAACAGATCGCTGGGGAAGGCGCCGCCGGCCTCCAGGAGGTAGTAGGCGTCATAGAAGTCCCGGAAGGTCGCTTCCGCACGCGCAATCGCGTCCCAGGCCCCCGCCTTTGCCGGGTCCTGCACGAACAGGCGCAGGGCACCCTCGTCGTCGACCTTGCGGCCGAACTGGACCGGGTCCAGCAGCGCCCGCCATTCGCCCAGGATCGCCTTGTACGAGTTCTCGACGAAGAACAGGCTTTCCTGGCTGGTGCGCCGGGCTTCGGGGGACTGCTTGCCGAACTGGGTCAGCATGCCGCGGGCCTCGGCCAGCCGTGCCAGGCGCGCCGGGAAGGCCACGTCGCGCAGGAAGGTCAGTTGCGCGATCGTCATCAGGCGCTGTGTGCGGCCGGGGTGGCCCGACACGAAGGTCAGGTCGCCTTCACGAGCGCCCTTCGGGTCCATCCGGAAGAAGTCCGGCGTCACCGCGGGCTTGCCGTTTTCGTAGACGCGCAGCAGCGACATGTCCAGGTCGTACCGGGGGAACGTGAAGTTGTCCGGGTCGCCGCCGAAGAAGGCGATGCGGAACTCGGGGGCCGCGACCAGGCGGACGTCCTGGTACCGCTTGTAGCGGTACAGGTGATAGGCGCCGCCGTGGTACAGGGTGACCACGTCGCAGCGCCACGTGCCGTCCTGGGCGCAGTCGTGCTCGATGCGCGACATCTCGGCCTTCTGTGCCAGGCCGAAGGCCGCGGCATCCTTGCCCGCCGTCGCGGCCGTCACGCGGTCGGTGACGTCCTGGATTTCGACCAACTGGTTGATCTCGATTTCCGGGCACTTCGCCTCGTCGCCGATCGCGGCCGCCACGAAGCCGTTCTCGCTGAGGTCCTTTTCCGCGGTGGACAACTGCTGGATGCACTCGGAAGCACAGTGGTGATTGGTCAGGACCAGGCCGCCGGCGGACACGAACGAACCGCTGCAGCCGCCGGCCAGCCGGACGGACGCCAGGCGCGCCCGGGTCAGCCATGCGGTGTCGGGCGCGAAGCCGTACTTCGCCTTGACCGCATCGGACGGAAAATCGTTGTACAGCCACATGCCTTCGTCGGCACGGGCGGGAAGGGCGGTGGCCACCAGGGCCGCGACGATCAGGAAACGCTTCATCCGGGGATCCTCCAGATTCGGACGGCGGACTCTAGCGCGAGGCCGGGGGTGGGGGCAAGTGTTCCCCGGGCGCGGAGGCGCAGGCGATGGGTTTCCGAAGGAAACTCTCGCCGGAGACGAAGCCGACTCGGGGCGATTCAATGGGACCCGGGCGCGGGGCCGTCAGGGAGGGTGTCGGCAGGTTCGTCGAGGTCGGCAGGCAGGTCTGGTACGGCCGCTTCGTCCAGCGGCACGTCGGGCAGCGACCCCATGTCGGTGCCGCCGATGCCGCCGAGGTCGGGGTACGTGAAAGGCGCGTCCAGCGGCACGTCGGGCGCTTCACCGACGTCGCGGCCGGCCAGGTCACCCGGGCCCATCGGTACGTCCGGGAGCACGCCTACGTCGGCGCCGCCGATCTCCGGGTAGGTCCAGGGCGCGTCCATCGGGACGTCCGGGGACTGCCCGTAGTCCGAGCCTGCGAGCTGCGCGATGTCCCTTGCCGCCGTCGCGTCGCACCCCGTGATGCCGCCGGCCAGCGCCACGACGGCGCCGCCCGCGACCACGGCACGGCGTCCCGACCACAGGGCCAGATCCAGCAGCGACGGGTAGGCCGGCGCGACGGGTGCCGGGCGTGACGGATCGGGCGGGTTCGACGAACGCTTCATGACGCTTTCTCCCGGGACGGAAGGCATCGTACGGAAACGGGGGGGAAGGATGCAAGCCCGCGTTCTCAGGAGGTCACAAGATTTGCCGGTCCCTCCCCCGCCCGGTCGGTTTCGTCGAACAGCCCGTCCGGGTCCAGCCCGCGGCAGGCCAGCGCGGACAGCGCGTCGGGGCTGCCGTAGAAGCGGCGCCGGAAGGTCGCGTTGCCCTCGGCGAACAGCGGTTCCGCCAGTCGGTCCGCCGCGGCGATCAGGACCTCCTCCAGGCGGCACAACCCTTCCGGGAAGGCGTCGATCCGTCCTGTCAGCGCCCAGCGGATGCAGGACCCGCCGAACGAACAACGGTGGGCGATCGCGCAGGTCCGGCACCGCACCGGGGTGCCGTCGTGGCATCCCAGAAAGCGTGCCCGGGCCGCGGAATCGAAGCCGGTGTCGATGTGCCCGATGACGCAGCCGGTGCCGTCGTCCGCGCCCACCATGCGATCGCACGGATACATCCTTCCCGACGGCGCCACGACGAACTGCCCGCGGCCGCAGGCGCAACGCGTGATGCGGACCAGGCGATGCAGGACGTGCCGGGCGATTTTGGCGTCCAGGATCGGAACGCTGACGGGCCGCCCCGCCCGGTACGTGTCGGCGACCGCGTCGGCCACCTCGCCCAGGGAAATCGCCAGGGCCGCGACCGCCGCATCGTCCCAGGCCGCGTTGTAGTCCAGGGCCAGGTGATGCCGGCGCACCCCCAGCGACGTGACGTGGTCGAAGCAGGCGCGCACCCGGGCTGCCTGCGACGGCCCCACGACCGTGATGACCGGCAGGTCCGGCATGCGGGGCAGCAGGGCGCGCAGGTTCGCGACGACGACCGCGTGGGATCCGGAACCGCCGGCGAACGGGCGGGCGCGATCGTGCACGTCCGCCGGGCCGTCCAGGCTGATCGCCACGCGAAACCGCCGTCCGACCACGAAGTCCGCCCGCATCCCCGACAGCAGCGTCCCGTTCGTGGTCATGCGGTACCGCACCGGCCGACCCGTATCCCGGGACGCCGCATCGCACCGCTCCACGGCGGCGACGATGGAATCGAACGCCAGCAGCGGTTCGCCCCCGAAGAACGCGATGTCCACGGGCCCCGCGCCTTCCCGGAAGGCCAGGTCCACCGCGCGCTCCATCACGTCCTGCGGCATCGCGCGGGCGAACGGGGCGCCGTTGTAGCAGTAGGTGCAGTGGAGGTTGCAGGCGTGCGTGAGGAAGAGTTCCACGGGGGGATTGTACGCGTTTCCCGTGACCGGAGCGTCAGGTCCAGCGGAACCAGCGCAGCCCGACGGTCAGGGTCAGCAGCGCGCCGCCGGTCAGGGCCAGCAGCGGCAGGGCCACGTCCCCCAGGCCCGCGCCCTCGTTGATCACCGCGCGAAGCCCATCGTTCAACAAGGTCAAGGGCAGCGGCCGGATGAACGTCTGCATCCAGTCCGGGAAGTGGGACGCGCTGAAGAACACGCCGGACAGCACGAACATGGGCAGCATGATGATGTTCATCAGGCCCGACACCGTTTCGGTGGACGTCGTCCGGGAGGCGGCCACCAGGCCCAGGCCCGCGAAGGCCATGGCGCCGGCGATGGACAGCAGTGCGGCGGCCAGGATCGATCCCTGGAACTGCACGTCGAAGACCGGCACCGCGAAGGCCAGGATCGCCGCGACCTCGGTCACCAGGAACACCATCCGGGCGATCAGGAACGAGCCCACGAAGTGCGACCGCTTCATGGGCGTGGCCGCCAGGCGCTTCAACAGTTTGCGCTTGCGGGCCTCGACCAGGGCGTAGCCGATGCCCCACATGCTGGACGACATGACGTTCATGCCGATCAGTCCCGGGATCAGGAAGTCGATATAGCGCGACCCGGGGGCCTGGACGAGGTCGGTGCGGGTCGCAACGGCATCCTTCCGGCCCGCCGCGCGCTGCAGCAGGTCGTCCACGCGGCGGCGCGTCGCATCGGCCTCGGGGTTGGTCGGGTCGAACAGGAAGCGGGCCTCGTCGTCCCCGCCCACGGCCAGGACGATCCGCGCGCCCTGGAAGCGGCGGCGGGCTTCGTCCTCGGACACCGCCACGACGCCCAGGGCCGGGTCCTGCTGCAGGACCTCGACGCGCGCGGCCTGGCGGGGACCGTCCAGTACGGCGATCGGGATGGCCTTCGGGTCGGTGCCGCCGCTGAAGGCGACGCCCAGGGCCAGGGCCAGCACGGTCGGGAAGCCGTACGTCCAGAAGATGGCGGCCGGCTCGCGGAAGAACTCCCGCAGGCGCGCCAGGACCAGTTCCCACAGCGGGCTCCAGATGCGGGCCGGGGGCGTGGGGACGGCAGGCGTTGGGACCGGCGTCGCCGCGTCGGGGGTGATGGGAGGTTCCTGGGTCCCCGGGCTCATGCATCCCCCCGCAGCGTTCGCCCGGTCAGCACCACGAACACGTCGTCCAGCGACGCCTGGTGGGTGGACAGGGCGGTCAGGTTCGCGCCGCTGCGCTGCAGGCGATCCAGCAGCGCCGGCACGGCTTCGTGGGCGGCGTCGACCGTCAGGCGCCAGCGATCCAGCACCTGGCGCACCTCCCGCACGCCGGGCAGCCCCTCCAGCGCCTCGGCCGTCATTTCCGGAACGGAACCGAACTCCAGGACCTGGGAGCCGCCCACGCGACCGATCAGTTCCGCGGGCGTGCCCAGGGCGATCACCTTGCCCTTGTCCACGATCGCGACCCGGTGGCACAGGCGCTCGGCCTCCTCCATGTAGTGCGTGGTCAGCAGGCACGTCTTGCCCCGGCGCACCACGTTGCCCACGACCTCCCAGAGGTCGCGCCGGGCCTGGGGATCCAGGCCCGTGGTGGGCTCGTCCAGGAACAGGAGGTCGGGATCGCCGACCAGGGCGCACGCGATGGCCAGGCGCTGCTTCTGGCCGCCGGACAGCTTCATGACCCAGTCGTCCTTCTTGTCCGTCAGGGCGACGGTCGCCAGGACCTCGTCGGGGTCCACGCCGTGGTCGTGGAAGGAACGGAACAGGATGACGATTTCGCGCACGGTCAGGCGGTCCGCCAGGGTCGTTTCCTGCAGGGCGATGCCCAGGCGCTGGCGCAGGGCGTTGGCGTCGCCGTTCCAGGTCTGGCCCAGCACGCGGACCACGCCGGAGGTCGGTTCCAGCAGGCCCTCCAGGATTTCCACCGTGGTCGTCTTGCCGGCGCCGTTGGGCCCCAGCAGGCCGAAGCATTCGCCCTCGGACACCTCGAGGTCGATGCCGTTGACGGCCGTCACCTCGCCGTACTTGTGGACCAGGTTGTGCACTTCGATGGCCAGGGGCACGACGCGACTCCGCTGGGGGCGGCGGCCGGACGATCCGGCGGCCACGCCAGCAAGGTAAGTCGCACGCGGGGGGAAGGGAAGGGCAAACGGGGGATTGATTTTGCGACCCCAACGTCCCTAGACTCTGCGCGGGCGGGAGGGCCGACGCGGTCGCCTCCGTTCAACCCCTGACCCGGAGGTCCCCATGCGTCGCCTGACGGTCCTCGCGTTCGCCTCGATGGCCTGGCTGGCCTGCGGTTCGTCCAGCGGGGGCAGCGACACGTCGTCCCAGGACGTGCCCTTGAACCCCGACATCCCGATCGCCGACATCACCTACGACCAGCCCGGCGACGACGTGCCGCCCGCGGACGACGTCGTCGTGGATCCGGACGCGGTGGCGTCCACCCGGCGCATCGAGTTCCTGGTCGACACGTCGCTGCCGATCCAGATCGGCGCGAAGCAGCCCTACACGATCCGCGGCAAGGTCGTGGATGCGACCACGGGCGAGGGCGTCCCCAACGTCTCGGTCGCGTTCAAGATCGTGAAGTGCACCGAGGGCCTGGGCGGCGCCGAACTGCTGGACTACGACAGCGCGATGACCACCGCGGCCTCCATCACCGAGCCGAACGGTCGCGTGGACGGCGTCTTCCTGGCGGGCGAGTCCGTCGGCCTGGTCTACACGGTGGAACTGACCGCGAAGGACATCCCGGCGGCGCGGGTGGACCTGATGGTCGCGAACATGGACTGCGCGAAGGTGAAGGTCGCGATGACCTACGCGGGCAACCTGTCCCCGGCCGCGTCCTACCTCATCACCGTCCTGCCCCCCGAACACAAGTGCGCCGACCTGACGGCCGGCGACCTGCCGAACCCGGTTGCCGAGGCCGCGGGCAGCGATTTCGTGGTCGGCGGCGAGGTGCCGTGCGTGCAGCCGAACGCGACGTTCACCGTGGTCGTGACCGCCAAGGAAGCCTGCCCATTCGCGTTCGGTTGCGTCGAGAACGTGGCGACCCCGGCGAAGGACGGCACCGTCGAGACGGCCGTGGACCTGGCGGGCGTGGACGTGTCGCTGGACGGCGCCTACACCGGGACGCACAACTTCAAGCTGACCGACGCGTTCCCGGACTGCACGGGGCTGACGACGGCCGGGGAGTGCGCGGCGCCCGCCGGCCTGTCCTTCGGGAAAGTCGCCTGCTGCTACCTCGGGGCGATCGAGGGCTTCTTCCAGACCGATGCCGCCGGGTTCGCGACCGCGATGAAGGGCGGCGCGGCCTCGTGGAGCGGCGGGAAGATCCCGGCGGGCCGGGAATCGGATTTCAACCAGGCCGTGGATTCCGCGATGGCCACGTTCCTGGCCGCCAACACGCCGGCCTGGGTCGCCCAGTACGCGGCCGTCAGCAAGGGCGCACTGCCCGCCGTCCGGCAGGTCAACCTGACCTCGACCCTGACGCTGCAGGCCGCCACCCCGGAGGGCGACTACCCGGCCACCGAGGCGTGGACCGCGTACACCCTGTACTGGAAGGTGGGCTGCGACCCCGCGGACCCGCTGTACTACCAGTGCGGCAAGGCGACGTACGCGATGGGGTCCTTCGGCGGCGTCGGCTACACGCCCGTGATTTCCCCGTCCACCCTCACGGTCGCGCGCGGCGCGGGGAACCTGTTCAACGTCGGCGAGCACACGATCGCCATGAACCCGGGACGGTTGCTGGCGTTCATCGTCAACGATCTGGCCGCGAACGCCCTGACCGGCGGGAAGATCCGCGACGGCATCTTCAAGGACGGCGCAGCCAAGAACGTGCTGGAGGCCGCGGACCTCTGGATCGCCTGCCCGACGATCGCGGCGTCCCTGTTCGGCAGCATCTCGACGTGGTTCACCGGTACCCAGGCGGACCTGCAGACGCTGTGCGCAACGTCGGTGGACGGCCTGCTGGCGCCCGTGACGGTCCTGCAGACGGCCGTGACGCAGACGTCGTCGCTGAAGGTCACGGGCAGCGGTTCGTGGACCGACACGAATTGCGACCTCAAGACCGATCGCTTCCAGTCGGGCGCTTACGCGGGAACGTTCCAGCCTGCGTCGGGCGACCCCGTGGCGATCACGGGCAGCCTGTCGGCGACCCGGAACTGATCCTCCGCGTTCCCGCCCGACGAACCCCTACTGGATGAAATAGCCCGCCGACCGCCACGCGCCGTCCTTGTCCAGCACGAACGTGACGGTTTCGATGGCGGACGCGCGTCCCTGGAACGACGTCTTGAACTGCATCACGACGTAGCGGCCCGCCGGCGCCCCCGGGGGCGACATCGTTTCGGTGGCGCGATCGAGGGTGCGGGACCGGCGCTTGCCGAGGGGCTTGCGGGTCGCGTCCAGGGCGGCGGTCCAACGCGCCTGCCCGATGGAGCCGCGGAAGAAACTGGACGCCTCCTTCCAACTGTCGGCGTAGCGGCCGTCATCGACCAGGGACAGCCAGGCCGTCGCGCCGGCCACCGCCGCCTTGGTGGCATCGGGCGGGGCCGCGAATCCGCGGGTCGATGCCAGCGCCATCGCCGCCATCACGCACAGTGCGACACGGGTCTTCATGGGCATTCCTCCACGGGGCGGGCAGGTCCGGGGTCAGGCTACCACCGGGAACCCGGTTGTCAACGCGGCTGCTACGGCACCCTGCCGACCCGCATGCCCAGGGGCCATCGCACCGGGCGGGGCAGGGCGGGATCGCCCCAGGCCGCCTCCAGCGCCGGCAGGGTTCCGGCCAGCGGGTCGCAGCCCAGCGCGACGCCGGCACGAATCGTCGCGGACCACGTGCGAAGGTAGCCGACCAGGTGCGGCAGGTCCCACCGGACCTCCAGGTCGATCGGCGGCGGCGCGAGGGGGGCGAAGGGGAACGGCAGGTTCCGGTAGCCGTCCTCGACGTGGCGGCGTTCCATGGGCCAGTAGGGACCCACGACGTTGCCGTAGTAGCCCTCGACGATCGCGTCGATCGGGGGCGTGATGAACGCCCGGGTATAGCACCAGGCCGCGATGACGCTGCCCGGCCTCGCGACGCGCCGGACCTCGGCATAGAAACGGTCCAGGTCGAACCAGTGCAGGGCGACGGCGACCGTCACGAGGTCCACGGATGCATCGGGCAGTCCCGAAGCCTCGGCCGGCGCGACGCCGTAGGTGACGGCCGGGTGGGGGGCCGCGTGGGCCACCTGCTCGGCCGAGGGGTCGGTCGCGAAGACGTGACCGAAGTGGGCCGCCAATCCCCGGGCGGCCTGACCGGTCCCGGTGCCGCAGTCCCAGGCCGCCTCGTGTCGCGGACACTGGGCCGCCAGCCAGGAGTAGAGGGACGCCGGGTACGCGGGACGGAAGCGGGCGTAGGACTCGGCGACCGTGCTGAAATGGTCTTCGAAGGAGGGGGATGGTGTCACGATCGCTCCTGTCCGGGTGCAAGCGTCCGCCCTGGCGGCCGGTACGTCAAGGACGAATCCCGTGGAATGACGCGGTCGCTGGCGATCATCGTTGACACCCCCCCCCGGATCGGGCAAATAGGCTGCCGCACAAGGCTCCAGTTGACTTTGACACGGCGGATTATGGGCGGGTGACTGCCTTTTTGTCATCCGGAAGGGAGGAGGAGTGGGCGAATCGAAGCTGCGCGTGATCGTGTGTGCCGACCTCGAGGAAGCCGAGGCCCGCTGGCACGAGTGGACCCGGAATGGATATCAGGCCGAGCGTCCCGAGTGGGTCGCCCGGGTGGACTGGGATACGACGCCGATCGGCGGGCTCGGTGAGTACCAGAAGGACCGATACGTGATCATCCTGCGCAAGACCATCGTCTGACCCCGCGCCCGAAACCCGGTTCCCCTGCGCGAAAAGGGGTTGATCTCGCCCGCGCGGATGGGTAGAAGGGGACGGGTCCGAACCGTCACTGGTCCCTGGTCGAACGAGGAGGTCCACGTCCATGGCTGAACGCGAACTGCTGCTGGGCGACGAGGCGGTGGCGCTGGGAGCGATCCACGCGGGCATCAGCGGGGCATACGGATATCCGGGCACCCCGTCCACGGAACTGTTTGAATTCGTGCAGGGCTGCGCGGAGGCCGAAGGCATCCACGCCGTCTGGTCCGCGAACGAAAAGGTGGCCTACGAGGAAGCGCTGGGCATGTCCTTCGCCGGCAAGCGCAGCATCATCAGCATGAAGCACGTCGGCCTGAACGTGGCCGCCGACGCCTTCGTGAACTCGGGCGTGACCGGGATCCACGGCGGGCTGGTCCTGTGCGTGGCCGACGACCCGGGCATGCATTCGTCCCAGAACGAGCAGGACTCGCGCTACTACGCGAAGTTCGCCCTGGTGCCCTGCCTGGAACCGGCGGACCAGCAGGAAGCCTACGACATGGCCCGCGTCGCCTTCGACCTGTCCGAGCAGACGAAGCTGCCGGTGGTGATGCGCATCGTGACGCGCCTGGCGCACAGCCGCGCCGACGTCGTGACGGGGGACCGCAGTCCGCAGAACGCGATGAACCCCCTGGCCGACACGTTCAACTTCACGCTGCTGCCGACGATCGCGCGGGTCCTGTACCAGCGCCTGACCGACAAGCAGCCGGACCTGGAGGCGCGGTCGGAGCGGTCGCCGTGGAACGTGCTGCTGGACGGCCCGGACCACAGCCGCGGCGTGATCGTGAACGGCATCGCCTGGAACTACCTGGGCGAGGCCTACGAGGGGAGGATTCCCTACCCGGTCCTGAAGGTCGGCCAGTACCCGGCGCCGGTGGCGAAGATCCGCGCCCTGCTGGAAATGGTGGACGAGCTGGTCATCCTGGAGGAGGGCTACCCCTTCCTGGAGGAAATGATCCGGGGCGTCACCGGCGTCCACGGCAAGCGCATCCGCGGCAAGCTGGACGGCGCGGTCCCGCGCTGCGGCGAACTGACGCCGATGATCGTGGCGAAGGCCATGGGCCTGCCGGTGCCCGATGGCATGGCGCCCACGCTGGAGGTGGTTCCGAACCGGCCGCCGACGCTGTGCCCGGGGTGCGGCCATATCGACGCGTTCGCCATCATCAAGGCTGCCCTGGCACCCTGGGGCGACGTGCGGATGTTCGGCGACATCGGCTGCTACACGCTGGGCTACTACCCGCCGCACAACGCGATCGGTTCCTGCGTGGACATGGGCGCCAGCATCAGCATGGCGTCCGGCGCGGCCCACGCGGGCATGCACCCCGTCGTCGCGGCGATCGGCGATTCGACCTTCGGGCACTCGGGCATGACGGGCCTGATGACCGCGATCCGGGAAAACACGCCGATGACGCTGGTGATCCTGGACAACGGCACGGTTGCCATGACCGGCACGCAGAAGACGATGTGCACGGGCGAGGACCTGGTGAACATCGTCAAGGGGCTGGGCGTGGACCCCGACCATTTCAAGATCATCGAGCCCCACCGCGCCAAGGCGGCGGAACAGGCGGCGATCCTGCGGGCGGAATTCGAATACCGCGGCACCTCCGTGGTCATCGCCCGTCGTCCCTGCGTGCAGATGAAGCGGAAGGGCGGCTGACAGCCGCCCGCCCGAGCACGGAGGCGGAGGCATCGGGATTGCGCATGCAATCTCATGCCGCAGCCGGAGTCGACTCGGGCGCTCTGAATGGTCGCCCGCCCGAGCACGGAGGCGGAGGCATTGGGATTGCGCATGCAATCTCATGCCGCAGCCGGAGTCGACTCGGGCGCTCTTAATGGAGGTACCCATCATGAAGTACGACATCATCCTCGCCGGCGTCGGCGGCCAGGGCATCCTGAGCATCGCGTACCTGCTGGATCACGCGGCGATCGCCCGGGGCTTGCGGTTCAAGCAGGCCGAGGTGCACGGCATGGCGCAGCGCGGCGGGGCGGTCTACTCGCACATGCGCATCAGCGACGCGCCGATCCTCAGCGACCTGATCCCGGAAGGCCACGCCGACATGATCCTCAGCGTGGAACCGCTGGAGGTCCAGCGCTACCTGAACTACCTGCGGCCGGGCGGCGTGGTCATCAGCAACGACGAGCCGGTCAAGAACATCGCGGACTACCCGGCGGACGGGCTGGTGGACGCGGCCCTGATGGCGCTGCCCCGGGCCATCCTGGTCGACGCGGCGGGCATCGCCTCGGCGGCGAAGATGTCCAAGGCGCAGAACATGGTCATGGTCGGTGCGGCCACGCCGTTCCTGCCGTTCCAGTGGGCGGAGTTCGAACCCTTCGTCCAGCGGTTGTTCGGCGCCAAGGGCGATCACGTCGTCCAGGCGAACATGACGGTGCTGGAGGCGGGTTGGCGCGTGGGCGCCTTCGCGAAGGAACTGCTGGACGCGGGCGTGTCGTCGGCCCTGGTCGGGCGGTTCCTGGCGCGGCTGCAGCCGATGACGCTGGACCCGGCGGCGGCCCGGGGCTACGCCGGAGTGCTGGAAGGGGTGCGGGCCCAGGCGTTCCTGGCGACCGAGGGGGCGCGCGTGGCCTGTGACACGGCCCTGCTGAACACCCTGTCGGCTTGAGTTTCAAGCGCCCAGGTCCGGGCGATCCTCGTGGAGGTGTTGCATGTCGATGGAGCAGGTGGCGATTCGTTTGATCCGGGCTGCGGCCGCCGAAGGGCGCGACACGCTGCTGGAACCGGAACTGTACACGCTGCTCCAGGCGGGCGGTGTCGCCACCCCGGCGTTCTACTGCGTGAAGGCGGGGGACGAGGACCTGCCTGCGCCGCTGGTCCTGCCGGGCGTGAAGGCCGTGGTCAAGGTCGTGTCGCCGCAGATCACCCACAAGACCGAGATGGGCGGCGTGCGGATCGTGGCGAACACCCCGGCCGCCATCGCGGCGGCGGCGCGGGAAGTCCGGGAAAACGTGCGGCAGCGCGGCGGCGATGCCCTGGCGGCGACGGTGCGCGAGGTCCTGGTCAGCGAGTTCGTGAGGGGCGATGACGCCCTGGGCGGGCAGTTGTTCGTGGGACTGCGGCACAGCGACGACTTCGGCCCGGTGCTGGCCGTGGGCTTCGGCGGGCTGGACGCCGAGGAGATGGCCGAGCGCTTCACGCCGGGGCAGGGCACCGTGCTGGCGTCGCCCGTCCTGACGACCCCCGAGGAACTGCACGCGAAGCTGGCCGCGTCCTTCGTGGGTCGGCGGCTGTCGGGGTCCACCCGGGAGGCGAAGCGCCGTGCGACGGACGCCTCGGTCATCGAGGTCCTTCGGTTCTTCGGGCAGGTCGCGACCGACCTTTCGAACCAGCCCCAGAACGGCTTCATCGTGACCGACTTCGAGGTCAACCCGTTCTTCGCCACGGGCGATCGCCTGGTGGCCGTTGACGCGTTCCTGAAGTTCCGGATGGGCGTGGTGCCCTTCCGCACGACCCTCCTGGGGCAGGTCGAAACGCTGCTGCAGCCCAGGACCGTCGCGATCATGGGCGTGTCGGCCAAGGACCTGAACCCCGGGCGCGTGATCCTGCGCAACCTGCTGCGCGAGCAGTTCCCCCTGGAGAACATCCGGGTCATCCGGGCGGACTGCGCCGAGGTGGACGGGGTGGCGTGCTGCCCGTCGATCACGGACCTGCCCTGGCGGGCGGACCTGGTGGTGGTGGCCGTGGGCGCCCAGCAGGTGCCGGACATCATCCAGGAGGCGCTGCGGACCGCGAAGGTCACGTCGATGGTCCTGATCCCCGGCGGCATGGGGGAAACCGAGGAGGGCCAGGAGGCGGACCTGGCGGTACGGAAGGCCATGGCCGAAGCGCGGGCCGCGGGGGCGTATTCGCCGGTGCTGGTGGGCCCGAACTGCCTGGGGATCCGGTCCCGGCCCGGGCGCTACGACACGCTGTTCATCCCGTCGATGAAACTGCCGCTGCCCGAGGCCGGCGGGGTCCAGAACGTGGGCCTGGTGTGCCAGAGCGGCGCGTTCATGATCACCCGGATGAGCGACCTCCCGTTCCTGGACCCCCGCTATTCCATCAGCACGGGCAACCAGTTGGACCTGTCGCTGACGGACTTCGTCGAAGCGCTGCTGGACGAAGGCGTGGTCGAGGTCCTGGGTCTGTACATCGAGGGCTTCCAGCCCCTGGACGGCCTGCGGCTGGCGAAACTGATCCAGCGGGCGCGCAAGGCGGGAAAGGACGTGCTGGTCTACAAGGCCGGGCGGACGTCCGAGGGCCGGACCGCCAGTTCCAGCCACACCGCGTCGATCAGCGGCGACTATGCCTCCTGCGCGGAACTGCTGAAGGACGCCGGGGCGCTGGTGGCGTCGTCGTTCGAGGAATTCAACCTGCTGCTGACCTTCCTGTCGATGCTGCGCGGGAAGCACGTGAACGGAACGCGGCTGGCCGCGCTGTCGAATGCCGGCTACGAAACCGTCGGTATCGCGGACAACCTGCTGACGTCGCCGAAGTTCTCGCTGGCGACCTACAGCCCGGCCGGTGCGGCAAGCATCCAGGGGATCCTGGCGGCGAACCGGCTGGGCGCCCTGGTGAACCTGCGCAATCCGCTGGACATCACGCCGATGGCGCCGGACAAGGTCTACGCGGACTGCCTGCAGGCCATGGTGGACGATCCCAACATCGACGCGGTCGTGGTGGGCGTCGTGCCGCTGACGCCGGCCATGAAGACGCTGCCGCCGGGCGTGGATCCGCGCGGCGTAGACACCGTGGAGGCGCCGACGGGGCTCCCGGCGCTGCTTCCGCCCATCGTGGCCGCGTCGTCCAAGCCGGTCGTCGTGACCGTGGACTCGGGCGTGCTGTTCGACCCCCTGGTCGCCGGCCTGCGCCGCGGGGGCGTGCCCACCTTCCGCAGCGTGGACGCGGCGATGCGCGCGTTCCAGCGCTACCTGGCCTACCGAATGGGGGCTTGACGACGCCCCGGGAAACGCCCCGATGCCGCGTCCCGCCGTCACCTCAGACCGTCGCTGCTGTCGCAATCTTGTCCGGGCGGACGTCTGAGGGTAGCCTTCCCTTGGAACAGGAGGCCCGGATGGAAGGTCGTCGCAAGTCCGATCGTCAGCCCGAACCGGATGAAGCCCCCGCCCCGGGCGGGTATCACGCCGCCGTCCGCGACCCGCTGACGGGCGTCTACGTGCGACAGTATTTCAACGAGTTCCTGTTGCGGGAGTGCGCATTCGCCTCCCGTCACGGGAGCCTCCTCAGCGTGATCCTGGTCCAGGTGGACGCCCTGGACGCCCTGAAGACGCAATGGGGTCCCAAGGCGGCCGAGGTCGTGCTGGCCGGCGTGGCCGGCAAGATGCGGGGGACGCTGCGGGCCGAGGACATGATCGCCAACTGGGACGAGGGGACCTTCGCCCTCATCCTGCGGGACGTGGACACGGGGACCGCATCCATCGTGGCCGAGCGTCTGCGGCGGACCGTCGCGGCGGCGAAGGATCTGTTCGACGGGTTCCCCGTGCGGCCGACCGTCAGCGTCGGCCTGGCCACGACGCACCTGGATCCGGGAGGCCGTCCGACGGACCTGGTTGCCGGGGCGCTGGGGAACCTGAAGCGTGCGGCGGATGCCGGCGGCAACCGCGTGGTGCCGGGGTTGTGAAGTTCCAGGGGCCCGGAAACCAGGACGCATCATGGCAACGGCCTTCGTGATCGGGATCGCGGGTGGAACGGGGTCGGGCAAGACGACGGTGGCGGACCTGATCGCCGAGGATCTGGGCCCGGATCGCGTCGCCATGATCATCCAGGACCACTACTACCGGGACCTGTCGCACCTGTCCTTCGAGGAGCGGGCCCGGTTCAACTTCGACCACCCCGGCGCCATCGACGCCGCGCGGATGGCGGAGGACGTCCGGGCGCTGAAGGCGGGGCTGCCCGTCGAGCGCCCGGTCTACGATTTCAAGACGCACACGCGCCTGCCCCGGACCGTGCGGGTCGAGCCCCGGGAAACGCTGATCGTGGAAGGCATCCTGGTGCTGGAACTGGAGGAGATCCGGTCGCAGATGGACGTGAAACTGTACGTCGAGACCGACGACGACCTGCGGTTCATCCGACGGTTGCGTCGCGACGTGTCCGAGCGGGGCCGCACGGTCGAAAGCGTCATCGAGCAGTACATGAAGACCGTGCGTCCGATGCACCTGGAGTTCGTCGAAAAGAGCCGGCGTCACGCCGACATCATCCTGCCCTGGCGCGAGTTCAACCAGACCGGGGTCAGCATGCTGGTCCGGATGCTGCGGTACGGCGTCCAGGACTCGTAGGGCCCCCGCGTCAACCCGCGCGCCGCAGCAGCACGGCACGGCTGAACCGGATCCCGGTCAGCGGCGTCGCCGAAAACCCTGCCGCCTTTGCCCGCGCCACCTCGTCGTCGAACTGCGCACGGCCGACGTGAACCGACGGCTCGACCACCAGGAAGGTACCGCCCGGCGCCAGGGAATCGCGGACCTGGGCCAGGAAGGCATCGACGCCCGGCACCTCGTGCAGCATCCAGAACGCCAGGGCGAAGGCGATGCCGGGGGGCAGGGGCAGCGGCTCGGCGGGCTGGGCAGCCCGGGTTTCGATCCGCGACTGGAGCCCCTCCCGCGCGGCGCGCCGGTTCACGGCCTCCAGTTGCCGGGCCTGCAGGTCGATGGCGAGGACCCGCCCCGACGGGCCCACGGCGCGGGCCAGACCCAGCGAGAAGTGCCCCATGCCGCAGCCGATGTCGGCGACCATGTCCCCGGGGTGGACGAAGGGGCCGACGATGCGCTGCGGATCGTGGATCAGCCGGCGGACCGGGTTGTCGAACGTCCAGGTCAGCCACCAGGGACACAGGAAGGGGTGCGGCATGGGGGCCTCCGGTTTGCGCCCCCCGGAGGATAGCGCGGGTCGCCTGGAACGGGAACCTCGGACCCTGCGGAAAGGCGTGGATTGTCGTGCGGGTGTTGGCGTAGAATCCCGCTGTTTCCACTGGGGGTTCGGAATGCGCGTGCTGGGCTGTGCGATCGTGGCCATGATGCTGACGGTGGGGTGCGGGGGCGGGAGTACGGCGACGGACACGGCCCTGCCGGACGTGGCCGGGGACGTCACCCCCGACGTGCCGACGGACGTGCCCCAGGGCGACGTGCCCTCCGAAGAAGGGGACGTTCCGCTGGTGGATCTGCCCGAGGAAGTCGCCGACGCGCCGGCGCTGCCGGACCCGGCCTTCATCCACGCGGTGCGCGAGCACGCGGACAAGGTCGTGGACTCGCCGGCGCTGATCGACGAGCCCGTGCAGTACAGCATGGGCAGCATGCCGGACCCGGAGGTGCGGAAGATCGTCGTGGTGGGTGACACCGTGTGGGTGGGCACCGGCTCGGGCATCGCCCGCTACAACGCGGTCACGGACGTGTTCGACGGCATCGGGCTGCCCCAGGACCCCTCGCATCCCGGCCCCCTGGCCATGACCGTCCTGGACATGGCCGCTTCCCCGGACGGCACCTTGATCGCCGTCGCGCTGCGGAACGCGTTCCATATCCTGGGGGCCGACGGGGACATCCTGCGTTCGTTCACCACCGAGGATCCCACCATCGCCATCGACGTCCAGAACGACGGGTCGCTGGTCGTGGGAACCCAGACCGACATGTGGGCGGCGCCCGCGGCGGGCGATTTCACATCGATCGTGTATTCCGAAGGGTGGGACGTCCGGGACGTGCTGTACGCCGGCGGCAGCCTGTTCACGGTGACGACCAGCGGCATGGTCTACCGGGACGACCAGCCCCTGACGTTGCCGGAGGAACCCGGTGTCGCGATCGGGCTGGCCCGGGCCGGCGACGACGGCGTGTTGATCGCGTGCACGAACGGCATCGCGCGGGCCGATTTCAGCGGGGACGTCGAAACGATCCTGCTGCCGGGGAAGGGCGGGCTGCCGACCGACATGGTGACGTCGGCGGTGCAGTCCGGGAATTCCGTGCTGGTCGGGCACGCCATCGGCGCGTCGGCCGTCACGATCGCCGGCGGCGTTCCTGCGTCGGCCTTCGATCACTACGTGGGCGAGCGGTGGATTGCAAACAACGCGGTCATGGCCGTCGCGATCGATTCCAGCGGATCGCGCTGGCTGGGCACGCCCGGCGGCGCGACGCGCGTCCGGCTCAGCAACCGGCGCATCGCCGACAAGGTGGGCCCGACCTTCGATCTGTGGATGGCCCATTTCTGGCGCATGGGCGGCTTCCTGATGTCCGACGCGGGGACCGACGACGCGTGGAACCCGACGGTCTGGACCACCAGCGACTACGACAACGACGGTCTGTGGACCCAGATGGGCATCGGCGCGCTGTGCATGGCCTACAGCGTCACCCAGGACGAGAAGTACTACCAGGCCGCCCGCAAGGCCATGGACAACATGTTCCTGCTGATCGACGTACCCGCCGTGGACTTCGAACAGACCAGCCTGGGCCGCGGGTTCATCACGCGCTCGCTGGTGCGGGAGGACGAGGGCGCGCTGTACACCAGCAAACTGACCCAGACGAACTGGCACCCGGTGACCTACAAGGGCCTCAACTACGTCTGGAAGGACGACACCTCGTCCGACGAAACCACCGGGCATTTCTTCGGCTTCCCCCTGTTCTACGACCTCTGCGCGAAGGACGACGCCGAGCGGGCCGCGGTGGCCGAGCATGCCGGGGCCCTGGCGAAGTACATCGTGGACGGCGGGTACACCCTGCGGGACCTGGACGGCATGCCCACGTCGTTCGGGCACTACGAGCCGTCGCACGTCAGCATCGCGGTGGACGGCCTGGTGACGTGCAGTGACAACGGGTACTCGATCGACGACTGCGTGGGCGCGATGTACGGCGCGGGTTGGCTGAACGGGATCGAGATTCTGGGCCACCTGCTGGCGACCTGGCACATGACGGGCGACCGGTTCTTCTACGACGCCTACGAAACCCTCATCAGCACGCACCGGTATGACGAGGTTGCCGTAACCTCCCGGGACGCGGAAACCGTCACGAACCCGAAACTGGCGAACCACTCCGATCACGAACTGGCGATGCTGGCCTACGCGACCCTGATCCGGTACGAACCGAATGCCGACCGTCGGGCGAAGTGGATCGATTCGCTGCTGGGAATGTACGAGTTCGAAATCCCGGAACGGCAGCCCCTGTGGGCCGCCATCGTGGCCCTGGCGACGGCGGGCCAGGCGGAGGTCCCCGCGGCGGTCCAGACCCTGCGCGAAATGCCGCAGGACCTGCGGGATTGGGCCGTGGACAACACCCACCGGAAGGACGCGGTCCATGGACCCAGCGACCGCTTCGAGAACCCGCAGTGGACCACGGTCTTCCCGTATGACGAAATCCGCACGATGTGGTGGAACGGGAACCCCTACGCGGTGGCCGGCGGTTCCTGGGGCCGCAACACGGTCAGTCCCACCGCGTTCCAGTTGGCGTATTGGGCCCAGCGGTATGCCGGCATCCTGGTCGATCCGCCCGCGAAGTAGGCCCCGCGCCGCGAGGCCGATCTAGCCGACGTTCGAGCGCAGCGGCTTCGGCGTTCCGAAATCCTTCAGCCACGCACGATCCCGCGCACCGTCCCGCGCCTTCTTTTCCTGGAAGGCCGCCACCACTTCGGGCGGCAGGTGGGCGAAGGCGTCCTTCAGTTGCAGGGGGCGGCGCAGGGGCTCCTGGCCGATTTCCAGGGCGTCGCACAGGTAGATGATGCGATCACCCGAGTCCAGGCGATCGACGATGCGCAGTTCCATCCAGCCGCAGGTGCCGGGCAGGACCGGCAGCCCCGAGCGGGTCTGGCCCAGGGGGATGCCGGCGAACTTGTCCACGTCCTGGCTGGACGACAGGCCGAAGACCCGCAGCCACTCCAGTTGGTCCTCGGCCAGCAGGTGCAGGACGAAGCGGCCGGTCTCGCGGATCAGCGTGTGCGTGAAGTTGAGGGGCGACAGGACCACGACGACCCGCGTGGCCTCGGGGACCAGGGACGCGGGGAGGGTCCAGGTGGTGACCTGTCCCGCGATGCGATCCCCGCTGCGCGCCGTGATGACGTAGACCTCGTGGTTCGTGTGCTGGAACATGCGCACCCCCGATCGTCAGGTGGCCTCGAGAACCTGGCTTGCCAGCAGCGCCAGCGTGACCAGCGCCAGGAGCATCCGGTACCAGCCGAAGCCGGCCAGGCTGCGCCGCGTGAGGTAGCCGACCATCCAGCGGATCGCCAGGGCTGCCGACACGAACGCGGCGACCAGTCCGATCGCGACGGACGCGCCGCCCAGGTTCGTCAGCATCGCCGCGCCCGAGGACAGCGTTTCCTTCCCGGTTGCGGCGAACAGGGTCACGACGCCCAGCAGGAAGCTGAATTCGACCGCCGCCGTCAGGCTGAGGCCCACTGCGAGGCCCCCGAGGATGGTCGCCAGGCTGCGGCTGACCCCGGGCCACATGGCGACCACCTGGACCAGGCCGATGACGAGGGCCGTGCGGGCGGTCAACTGCTCGATGGTGGCGCCGGCGCCGGCGTCGATGCCCTCCCGGCGGCGCGACACCCAGACGATGACCGCCCCGCCCACCAGCCACGCCGCGGCGACGACCCAAAGGTTGAACAGCGAGGCCTTGATGACGCGACCGAACAGCAGGCCGACGACCCCCGCCGGGACGAAGGCCAGCACCAGGTGCAGGCCCAGGCGGAACCCCGCCGGATCGCGACCGACCAGGCCCCGGAAGACCGACCGGACGCGGGACCAGAACAGGCCGACGACCGCCAGGATCGCGCCGAACTGCACGATGATCGCGAATGCGGTGTCGGACTCGGTTTCGCCAATCCCCATCGCACGCTGGGCCAGGATCAGGTGGCCCGTGGACGACACGGGGAGGAACTCGGTGACGCCCTCGACGATGCCGAGGACCAGGGCCTGGAGCCAGTCCATGACGACCTCACGAAAACCGGTTCGACTGTTCCTCTCGAGCGCGCAGGCGCAGGCGACGGGTTTCCTCAGGAAACTCTCGCCGTAGCCGAAGCCGACTCGGGACGATCCAATGTACGACGGGGGAGGGGGGTGGTCAACGTGACGGCCATCCGGCCGAAGGCGCAAGGGCGGACACCGGGCGCGCGATGGTCGTCCGATTGACAGCAACCGGGGCCGCCGCTAGCATCCGCGACCATGAAGAAGCGCATCCTTTCCGGGATCCAGCCCTCAGGTCGCCTGCATGTCGGAAACTGGTTCGGCGCGATCCGCCAGCACGTGAGGCTGCAGGACGAAGGCCACGACTGTTTCTACTTCGTGGCCAACTACCACGCGTTGACGTCCACGCAGGACCGCGAGCGTCTGACCGACGCGACGCGGCACATCGTGATGGGCTACCTGGCCCTGGGCATCGATCCGGAACGCAGCACGCTGTTCCTGCAGAGCGACGTGCCCCAGGTGGTCGAACTGGCGTGGTTCCTGAACTGCGTCTGCCCGATGGGCCTGCTGGAGCGCGCGACGTCCTACAAGGACAAGGTGGCGCGCGGCATGATGGCGAACGTCGGGTTGTTTGCCTACCCGGTCCTGCAGGCGGCGGACATCACGGCGTACGACGCGAACCTGGTGCCGGTGGGCGCGGATCAAAAGCAGCACCTGGAAATCACGCGGGACCTGGTCGGCAAGCTGAACCAGGTGTACGGCGCGAACCTGCTGGTCGAACCCGAACCGTTCATCGTGGAATCGGTGGCGGTCGTGCCGGGGCTGGACGGCCAGAAGATGTCGAAGTCCTACGACAACACCATCGAGATCTTCACGGCCCCGAAGGCGACGTCCAAGCGCGTGATGCAGATCGTGACGGACTCGACGCCCCTGGAAGACCCGAAGGACCCGGCGACGTGCAACGTGTTCGCGCTGCTGAAGCTGTTCGCGACCGCGGAAGAAACGGCGGAAATCGCCGATTCGTACCGCCGCGGGGGGTACGGGTACGGACACGCCAAGAAGCGCCTGGGCGAACTGGTCAACGAGGCCTTCGGGCCTGCCCGGGAGCGCTATGCCGAACTGGAGGCCCACCCCGATCACGTGACCGACGTGATGCGCGAGGGGGGGAAGAAGGCGAGGGCGGTGGCGGAAGCGACCCTGGCCCGCGTTCGCGAAGCCGCCGGGATCCTCACGAACCGCTGACGGGCGTCCGGCGCCGTCGCCCGGTCCTGCACCTCACGAATCCCACCCACGCCCCGGTTCGATGCGGGCCCACCGCGACACGATCGACTCCGCAGCCCGCAGGCCGTCCACCGCGGCAGACACGATCCCGCCCGCGTGGCCGGCGCCCTCGCCCGCGGGGAACAGGCCCGCGATGGGGGATTCGCAGGCGTCGTCCCGGGGAATGCGGACCGGGGAGGACGTACGGGTTTCGACCCCCGTCAGGATCGCATCGGGTCGGGCGAACCCGGCCATGCGGCGGTCCAGGAAGGGCAGGGCCGCGCGCAACGTGGCGGTCACGGGGCCGGGCAGGCACGCCGAAAGGTCGCAGGGCCGGACGCCCCGGGGGAAGGACGGCGCGATCCGACCGAAGGTCGTGGAATCGCGGCCCGCCAGGAAGTCCCCGACGGTCTGGGCGGGGCCGACATGGCCGCCGCCGCCGGCCTCGAAGGCCAGGCGCTCGTGGTGTCGCTGGAATTCGGCGCCCGACAGGGGGGTGCCGCCGGGGAAGTCTTCCGGACCGACGGTGACCACCAGCGCGCTGTTGGCGTTGCGGCCGTCCCGGGCGTGGAGGCTCATGCCGTTCGTGACGACGTGTCCCGGTTCGCTGCAGGCCGCGACCACGGTTCCGCCCGGGCACATGCAGAAGGTGTACGCACCGCGGCCCGACGGGGCCTGCCAGGCCAACTGGTACGATGCGGGCCCCAGGCGCGGGTGTCCGGCCAGATCGCGGTACTGGGCGCGGTCGATGTCCGCCTGGAGGTGCTCGATGCGGACACCCACGGCGAAGGCCTTGGGCTCCAGCGCCAGACCGCGCCGGACCAGCATGGCGAACGTGTCCCGCGCGCTGTGGCCGATGGCGAGGATCGCCGCGCCGCAGGGGATCCGCTCGCCCCCCCCGACCTCGACGCCGACGATGCGGCCTCCTTCGACGATCAGGTCCGTGACCGGCGCGTTGAAGCGGACCTCCGCGCCCAGGTCCAGCAGCGTCGCCCTCAGGACGCGGATCACGTCCCGGAGGCGATCGGTGCCCACGTGGGGGCGCCAGGACCAGGCGACCTCGTCGGGGGCCCCCGCGCGGACCAGTTCGTCGGTCACCAGGGCGCATCGCGGGTCCTTGATGCGTGTGGTCAGTTTTCCGTCGCTGAAGGTTCCGGCGCCGCCCTCGCCGAACTGCACGTTGCTGTCGGGGTCCAGGACGCCGGTGCTCCAGAACCGCGCGACCGCCCCGACGCGGGCCTCCACCGGATCGCCGCGTTCCAGCAGGATCGGCCGGTAGCCCAGGCGTGCCAGCAGCAGCCCGGCGAACAGACCCGCGGGCCCGGTGCCGATGACGACCGGGCGCGCGGCCAGGACCTGCGTGCCGGACGGGGGCGGGGCATAGTGGAAGTCGGGGGTCGGCTCGACGTCGGCATCGCCGTGCAGGCAGGCGAGGGCGCCGGCCTCGTCCCGGACCGCGACGTCCACGGACAGGACGAAGGCCAGGGCGCCCCGGCGGCGGGCGTCGACGGAGCGGCGGACCACGCGCAGCGACCGGATCCGGCCGGTTCCCACGCGCAGGCGGGCCGCGACGATACCCAGGACCTTGTCGTCGTCGGCTTCGACCGGCACCCGGACACCGGACACGCGGATCACCAGGACCTCCAGCGCTAGGGCTTGGCAGCCGTTTCGGGAGCCGGGCACTTGTCGCGCGCCGACGGCATCTCCTTGCCCGGTGGGTGCTCGATCGGCTCGCGCGTCATGACGGCGAAGGTGCTCAGGATGTCCCTCGGATCCCGGCGACCCGGGCGCGACACCAGCGTCGTATCGACGGCGTAGGACCCGTCGTCCTGCCGCTTCACCACGATCGCGTGCTCCGATTCGTCCAGGACCATGACGGGCATGGTCACGCCCTTGCCGTCCCAGACCCAGTTCGCGATTCGCTGGCTCATGCGCCGGAAGTTCCACTTCAGTTTCAGGCGGTACTCGCCCGCGGGGACCTCCGGCAACCGCAGTTCGACGACGTCCTCGACCGATCCGAAGGGCTCCAGGACGCGCTTGCCGATGATCTTCGCAATCTTCCAGAACTCGTGACGCACCAGGGGGCGGCCCTGGGCATCCTCGACCCCCCGGCATCCCAGGATCGGCGACCGGGGATCGACGAAGTTGTCGGCGTCCAGCGCCCCCATGCGGTCCACCACGGCCCCGGCGGAATCCAGCAGTTCCGCCTCCAGCCAGATTTCCTGCACGTCGATGGGCCCCGACGGGAAGTTGTGGCCGACCCGCGCGTTCGAGGTCGTGACGTCCACCCGCAGGCCCCGGGCGGGCGTGAGGCTTTCCGACACCTTCGCGACCATGTCGATGATCGGCCCGGCGCTGAGGAAGAACATCGTGGCGAAGTACCGCCGGATTTCCTTCAGGCTGCCCAGGGTGAACGGGTTGATTTCCCCGGCGGGATTCCTGCTGAACAGGTAGGCGCACGGATCGGCCAGCACCTCGTAGGCCCCGGTATCCAGATCCCCGGCGATGTACCGGGTGGTGTAGTCGATGAAGTCCTGGACGTACACGGCGTCCTCGGGCGCCACCTTGGCGCCCAGCAGCAGGTCGGAATTGATCCCCAGGAACCGGTGGTCGAAGAACGTGTACCCGTTCTCGTCCATCTGGAACCGGGGCATGTGGCAATCCACGCAGTTCAGGACCTCGCTCCACTCGCTGTTGCGCCACTGGTCGAACAGGGTGTGCAGCGTCGCGGGCGGCCCCCCCGTGACCTCGGAGGGCATGTGGACCAGGTGGCACGTGATGCAGTACTCCGAGCCACGGTACAGGGACTTCCGCCGGAAGTCGCGCAGGTGGCTGCGCGGGTCCAGGTGCAGCGCCGCGTCATGCCGGGCACGGTCGCGGGACCCCGGAGCGCCGTTCTCGTCGGGGTAGGGCACGGGCGCCTTGATCGTGTACAGGCCGTTGCCGCGTTCGGCGTCGTAGGTGGTGATCGAGTGGCATGCCGGGCACGAGATCCCTTCCGGGTTGTCGTAGCGCCCCGACGCGTACAGGGCCTCCGCGCCCGGCGTCAGGGCCGCGATGGGGTCGTGGCAGTTGATGCAGGTCCGGACGTATTCGGTCCCCTCCATCTCGATGAACAGGGCGACCTCCTTCTGGAAGAAGGCGTTGTCGACCGAGAAGCGATGGGAGGAACCCCGCCACTGGTTGGTGATGTCGTTGTGGCACCCGGGCCCGCCGCATCGCAACGAACCGCCCAGGGGCGGGTGCGCGTTCGGCTTCAACTGCCCCACGTCGGCCGTCCTCTCGACGGTCGACAGCACGTCCGGCCGGGTCTTGTCGACCTCGGCGCTGCGGTCGATCTGCTTGGCGTAGTAAAGCCAGCCCACGACCACCAGGAACGCCAGCAGCGCCGCGCTGGACGCCATCCGGGCGACAGGGGCCAGGGGACGGATGCGACGGGCCGCGAACCAGACCACCAGCAGCGGCAGCGCCAGTCCGTGGATCCGGTGGAACATCAGCATGACGGGGCTGCAGGCGACGGCGATCAGCAGGCCTGTCAGGAGGCTCTGCAGCAGCACGGCGAAATCCAGGTATGTCCGGCGCGCCTGCAGCAGCGCGGCCGCGGTCGCGCCCTGCCGCGCCATCACCCGGCGGGTCCACCGCCAGTCCAGCAGCAGGACGGTCGACGTGCAGGCCAGCAGCATTTCCCCCGTGAACGGAACGAAGTTGCTGAAGATCACCAGGGCCAGAACCGGGATCTTCCACAGCGCGTACCGCAGGCCCAGGGCCCTGCGGAATCGCCGGAAGGCCAGGACCAGGAACGACACCAGGGCCAGGCTGCCCAGGAACACGTGGACCTGCAGCCGGTCGATGGTCCCGTGGTCCACCTTCAACTGCGGGAACAGTGACAGCCCGTTCAGGCCGGTCAGCGCCAGCAGCGTGAAGACGGCGATTCCGAGCCGGCCGTCGGGGCCGCGCAGGGTGGCAAGATGATGACGGAAGCGTGACCCGATCTTCATCACGATCTCCCGGGAGGCCGGCAGTATTGACTCCGGCGGCCCGGCAGGTCAAGTGGCGCGCATGCCGGTTCTTGCCCGTCGGGTCGCGGCGGGTGTATTCCAGCCTTTGTTCCTCCCGAGCGCGCAGGCGCAGGCGATGGGTTTCCGCAGGAAACTCTCGCCGGAGCCGAAGCCGACTCGGGACGATCCAACAGAGGCCGGCGTTCTCCAGCCCGCCCGCGCGAGGGGACCATGGCGTTCGACTACGAGCGGTTCAACCGGCGATACGGCCCGTGGATCTCGCTGGGACTGGGCGTGACGACCGTGGTGTTCGTTCGTCGCGGAGCCGGGTACGCCCCGGTGGCCGCGGCATTCCTGATCGTGGGGTGGGTGCTGGCGCTGGCCCTGCGCCGCTGGCTGGATGCGTCGAAGAAGGCGGGGGACCAGGCGCAGCCGGGGCGCATTCGCAGATTGCTGCCGGCCGCGGCGGCCACGGCCTCGGTCGGCCTGTACCAGAACGTACTCTTCTACCTGGTCCCCATCTGGGCGGCCTCGGCGACCTGGCCCACGGTGAACGTGGTGTTCCCGGTCCTCCTGGCGGCCATGGCGCTGTTCAGTTGCTTCGAGTACCCCTACCGCGCCTACGTGCTGGACCGGCCGCCCGTGCTGGGCGTCTTCAGCGCCGTCACGCTGTTCGCGGCCCTGGTGCCCGCGTTCACGGTGCTGCTGGACGTTCCGTTGCGCATGGCGCTGGCCGGCGCCGCGGTCGTCGCCGGGCTGGCATCCGCCGCGGGGGTCGTGCCGGCGCGGCGCCTGGGCTGGCGCAAGGGATTGCCGGTGTTCCTGGGCGCCCTGGGCCTGTCCCTGGGGATCCTGGTGTCGTCGGGGCCGTACCTGCCTCCCGTGCCCGTCGTCTGCGTCGGGCATGACGCGGGAACCGCCATCGCGCAGCGGGAACTGGTCGGACGCGCCGGGTCGTTCCCGACGGGGACCCGCCGGGTCTACGCGTGGTTTTCCGTGGCCGCCCCGGCCCGCTGGCGCCAGCCCGTGCAGTTCCACTGGTTCCACGACGGCGTTTCGTCGGGGAATCCCATCGATCACGAGGTCACGGGCGGGCGCGAGACGGGCTTTCGCACCTGGACCTGGCGGAACGCTCCGGCGGCGGGGAACTGGCGCGTCGACCTGGTGACCGACTCGGATCAACTGGTCGGGCGCGTCCGGTTCCGCGTGGAAGAGCCCTGATTTGTTGGACCGTCCCGAGTCGGCTCCGGCTCCAGCGAGAGTTTCCTGCGGAAACCCATCCCGTCGCCTGAAGGCTCGGCCGCCTGCGCGCTCGGGAGGCGCAATTGACAGATCGGCCGGGAAACCACGATTCTTGCACCGTCGACCCCGATTCGAGGTGCGCCGTGGCACGGTCCGGCCCCCGTCTGGCGTGGATTCCCTGGCTGTGCGCAGCCGCGATGGTGTGCCGGGCCGGATCGGCCGACGCCACGCCCCTGCTGCGCTTCCAGATCGATCAACCGGGCGACATCCTGCTGCTGGGCAACACGCTGGTCCAGGACTGCCGCACCGGCGTACCCGCCCCGGTCGTGGGAACGGTGGGCGATTGCGGGGGCGACGCCTCCACCTCCGAGGACACCGGCGCCGACGTCTTCTGGTCGGCGGACACGCCCGAATCCGGCAGCGCGACGGCGTCCGTCGGGATCGGCACGTCGGCAGCGCGCTCGTCGGCGGTCCTGGCGCTGCCTCCCGGCGCCGCCGTGACCTACGCGCGCCTGTACTGGTCGGCTCCGCGCGCCCTGGACGATCCGATCGCCACGATCGAGGTCCCCGGAGGAACCCGCCAGGATGTCGTGGCTGACGCGACGTTCACCGCCGCGCGGCCCTCCACGCCCGACACCCGCTTCTACCAGTCCACCGCCGACGTGACGGCCCTGGTCCGGGACGCGACGCCCCCCGGCGGGACGACGACCTTCCGGGTCGGCGGCGTGGACAGCGTGGACATCGGGACCACCGTGGACGAAATGGCCTACGCCGCCTGGACGCTGGTCGTGGTCACCTCCGACCCGTCGCAGCCCAACCGCAACCTGACCCTCTTCGACGGCCTGGACGTGGTCGAAAAGAACTCGACGGCGCAGGTATCGATCACCGGGTTCCACGTGCCGTCCGGCTTCATCGACGCGCACCTGGGCGTTGTGGCCTACGAGGGCGACAGTGCCATTCCCGGGGATGCCCTGTCGTTCAACGGCGCGACGCTGTCCGACGCCCAGAACCCTCCGAACAACTTCTTCAACGGGTCGCGCAGCACCCGGGGCGTCGCCCAGTCCATCGCGGGGGATCTGCCCCGCTTGACGGGCGCACCCGGCAGCCTGTCGGGGGTGGACCTGGACATCGTGGACGTCGGGCCCCTGCTGGCGCCGGGGGAAACCGAGGCCTTCATCCAGGCGTCGACGACCCAGGACGTGTTCCTGCTGGGCCTGTTCGTGACGTCGATCGCCACGCTGGAGCCGTCCTTCCAGACCACCACCAAGGCGGCCGTCGATCGGAACGGAGGCCTGGTGCTGCCGGGCGACGAAATCGAGTTCACCATCGTGGCGGCGAACACGGGCAACGACGCGGCGCTGGACGCCGTGCTGATGGACTCGCTGCAGGCGGGTTTGTCCTACGTTCCCGGAACGATCGAGGTCCTTGACGGGCGGAACGCGGGCGCCAAGACCGATGCGCGGTACGACGATCAGGGGGACTACCTGACGGGTTCCCACGCTGTGGCTGTGCGCCTGGGGTTGGACGCGGACGGCAACCTGGGAGGGCGGCTGGAACCCGGCGAGTCCGCCACGGTGCGATTCCGTGCGGTGTTCACGGGGGCGGTCGCCGGGGTGGTGCGGAACCAGGCGTCGATCCTGGCCCGGGGGTTGGGCGGCGCGCCGATGCGGTCCTGGGCCTCGGACGGGGATCCGGACCGGCCGGGGAGCCAGCCGACTGAATGGTCGTCCGATACGGACCAGGACGGGTTGCAGGATTCGGTCGAGTCGCGCCTGGGCACGCGGTTGGATGCCGTGGACTCGGACGGCGACGGGCGCGGGGACGCGATCGAAACCGATGGCGGGTTGCCGATCGACACCGACGGCGACGGCGGAATCGACGCCCTGGATCTGGACTCGGACGGGGACGCCGCGCCGGATTCCCTGGAAGGATCGGCCGACCTGGACGGCGACGGCGTGCCGGACTGGCGGGATGCCGACGACGACGGCGACGGTGTTCCTTCGGCGATCGACAACTGTGCCGCGGTCGGGAACCCGGACCAGGCGGACGCCGACGGGGACGAAATCGGGGATGCCTGTGACACGCCGGTGGCCGAGGACCTCGTCGCGGAAAGCGATGGCGAAACGTCGCCGGACGTGGTGGAAGACGTTGCAGACGAGGGGAGCCCCGACCTGGACCCGGCCGACGCCCTGGAGGCCGTGGCGGAGGATGCCGGGCCGGCGGACGTCGAAGGGGATTCCAGCGTGCCGGAGGCGGACGGGGGAGCGGAGGGCGACCTTCCGGACCGCGCTCCCGAACGATTCGATGCGGGCCCGGAGGCCGATGCGGGCGACAACGGCGGCAGTGATGCCGACGAAGACGACGACGCGACGCCGGTCGTGGAACCCGAGGGGCACCGTGGCGGCGGGTGCGCTGCGTCGAACGGTCCCGACCGGGGCGCAGTTCCGGGCATGGCTGCGGGACTGGCGTTGCTGCTGTGCGTCTGGGGTGGATTGCGTAGGTTCGGTTCCGGGCGCAGGGGGCGGGCAGGCGCCTGGTGAGGCCTAGCGCCGGCGACGACCGCCGCTGCCACCCGCGCCACCGCCACCACCGGCCGGACGGTCGCCGGCGGGACGCGGCGGCCGATCCGACGGGCCCCGGTCGTTCTCCCGGTGCTTGGAGCCGTGGGAGTTCTCGGGCTGTTCCGAGAGGGGCTTGGACGTCAGGAAGGCGTCGATCAGCGTGGCGACCAGGCTCTCGGAGTCCGGGTCGGCCATGATCTCGCGGGCCATGACCTGGAACTCGTCGGGGATGACGCGTCCGGCCTCGATCATTTCCTTCATTTCACGGATCCGACGATCGGCCAGCATCTTCAGGGTCTCCTCACGCGTGGGCGTTTCCAGCAGTTTCAACTTGATGCCGTAGGACCACTCCAGGCGGCGGATGGACGTGGTGTCCTTCAGGGTCAACAGCGAAATGGCGCGCCCGTGGCGATCCACGCGACCCGTGCGGCCCGTCCGGTGGATGTACTGCTGGACGTCGTCGGGCAGGTCGTAGTGGATGACGCAGGGCAGGAACGAAATGTCGATGCCGCGGGCGGCGATGTCGGTGGCGACCAGCAGGCGCTGGTGCCCGGCCTTCATGCGGGCCATCACGGTTTCGCGATCCGTCTGGCACAGGTCGCTGTTCAGCAGGGCCGCGTCGAAGCCGCGTCGGCGCAGGTACGACGTCACGGCCTCGGTGGTGTGGCGCATGTTGCAGAAGATGATCGCCGCGGAGGGATCCTCGGCCTCGATCACCCCCAGGAGGGTCCGCATCTTGGTCTGGGTCGGATCGACGGCGTAGGCCACGTTGTCGATGCGGTCCACGTCCACGCGATCCTGGGACAGGTTCACCTTGACGGGTTCGGGCATGTACTTGCGGATCAGGCCCTGGAGGTTCGGCGGCAGCGTGGCTGAGAACAGCAGCACCTGCTGCAGGCCGGTCAGGGCGTCGAGAACCTTTCGGATGTCCTCGTAGAAGCCCGCCGACAGCATTTCGTCGGCCTCGTCCAGGACCAGGGTTTCCACGGAGTCGGTGCGGAAGGTGCGCCGACGGTGGTGATCCAGCACGCGCCCCGGGGTTCCGACGACGAGGTGCACGCCCGCGTGCAGCTTTTCCAACTGCTCCGTGAAGCGCGTCCCGCCGTAGATGCACACCGACTCGAGGCCCGTCCCCACCGCCAGTTTTTCGATTTCCTGGTGGACCTGCAGGGCGAGTTCCCGGGTGGGCGCCAGGATCAATACCTGGGGCCTCCGGTCCTCGTAGCGGATCCGGTGGAGCAACGGCAGCCCGAAAGCCGCAGTCTTGCCACTTCCCGTGCGCGATTGCACGACCAGGTGCCTGCCTTCCTTGACGGGGGCGAAGCACGCGGCCTGCACGGGCAGGGGCGCCTTGTAACCGGCCTCGCGGACAGCCGTCAGGACGGACTCGCAGAGGCCCAGGGCCTCGAAGGTCGTCGTGGGGATATCGGGGAGGGTGTTTTCGTCTTGTTCCAGCACGGCGGGGAGAATACCAGAACCCGCGGTTCATCGCAAGGAGGCCTTCGGGGCGAAGACCATCGCCTGCGTCTGCGTGCCCGGGCGGGCTAGGCTTGCGCCAGGACCACCGTGACGCGCAGGCCCCCATGGGACAGGTGCAGGTGCCGCGGCGCGCGCAGGCCCAGGGCATCGGCCGCCGCAGGGGAGGGCGCGACCACCGCCACCGACCAGCCCCACCAGGCCGACGTCAGGCGGCGCCCCACGCGACGGAAGAACGCGACCGGATCGTCGCCAGCGTCCTGGCGCAACCCGTAGGGCGGGTTCAGGACCACCAGGCCCGGAGGCAGGTCCGGGGCGGGCGTCGTGAAGAAGTCCGCCGCCTCGAACCGGATGTCCGGCCCGACACCGGCACGCATCGCATGGCTGCGCGCCAGGTCCAGGACGGTCGCGTCCACGTCGCGGCACAGGATCGGGGCCGGCGCAGCGTCCAGGGCCGCCACGCCCGCAAGGCGCCGGAGGTGCTCCCAGGTCGCGGCGCGGTCGGACGGCCAATGGCGGAAGAGGAAGTCCCGCGAGCGCCCCGGGGGCAGGTGGCGGGCGATGGCGGCCGCTTCCACGCCGAAGGTCCCGGAGCCGCACATCGGATCGGCCAGGACCCGGGTCCCGTCGTACCCGGCCGCCAGCAGGATCGTGGCCGCCAGGGTTTCCCGAAGGGGCGCACCGCCGTGCTCCAGCCGGAACCCGCGGCGATGCAGCAGTTCGCCGGACGAATCCAGGGAGAGGGTCAGACGGTTCCCGTCCAGGCGCGCCAGCAGCCGCTGGAGCGGCACGGGGGACGTCTCGGGGTCGCTCTCGTCGACAACGTCTTCCGCAGGACTGTCCACCCAGGTCGGGTCGGGGAGTCCCAGAGCGCGCAGGTGCCGGGCGATCGCGTCGCGCAGGGGGCGGCCCAGGAAGCCTCCTCCGAACAGCCGCGAACGGGACGTCGAGGCCTGGACCAGCAGCGGCACCCCCGCCGGAAGGAACGCTTCCCAGGGGCACTCGTGGGCTTCGCGGTAGACGTCCTCGGGGGCCCGGGCCGAAAAATCCATGACCCGCAGCCACACCCGGTTGGCGGTGCGAAGGTGGAGGTTCGCGCGGTACCCGGCCTCCAGCTTCCCCCAGAACGTCACGCCGCCCGGGATGGCGGCCACGTCCTCCAGGCCAAGGGCGCGGGCCTCGACGACCAGCACGGGCTCGACGCCGGGGGCACAGGCGGCGAACCACCCGTGGACCGGGGCGTGGACGTGGCGCTTGACGCGACGTTCCAGGTTGACCACATCGGGCGGCGCCGCCGACGGGGCCGTGGCGGCTTCGGGCAAGGCGCCCTGGGCGCGGCCCGATCGATCCAACGCTGCCTGGACACGAACCCGAGGGGAATTGGGAGGGCGCTTTTTCATGGGCGCAGTGTATCACCTCCGCCGTCGCGCTTGTCATCGCACGCGCCCGATGGTAGGGATGTTCCGCCCCGGAGGCCTCCTCGGCCCCGACGCTCTTCCCTCAACCAGGAGACCTGGCATGGCGACCCCGATGGCGGCCGGCCCCGCGACCTCCGATCCCCGCGTCCTGTGGCGCTGGCAGGTGCAGACCTTCGCCCTGCTGTGGACCGCGTACGCGTCCTACTACCTCTGCCGCATGAACTTCGCGGTCGCACAGCCGTTGATCCTGGCCGAGTTCCCCGACTGGTCGGCGGCGCAGGTCGGCTGGATCCCCTCGGTCTACGCCGCGGTCTACGCCGTGGGGCAGTTCGTCAACGGCCAACTGGGCGAGAAACTGGGCGCCCGGCGCATGATGACGGTCGCGATGGCCCTGGCGGCGCTGTCGAACCTGGCGTTCTCGATGACGTCCTCGTACACCATGATGCTGGTGCTGTGGGGCATCAACGGCTACGCGCAGTCCGCGGGCTGGGCCCTGGTCGTCAAGACGCTGACGAACTGGACGCCGTCGAAGCGCCGGGGCCTCCTGGTGGGCCTGATCTCGACCAGCTACCAGGTGGGCAACGTGATCGCGTGGCTGCTGGCCGGCGTCCTTGCCGAGCAGTACGGCTGGCGCACCGCCTTCTGGCTTCCCTCGATCCTGCTCGCCGTGATGGGCATCATCTTTGCCATCGGCTTGCGCAACAGTCCCCAGGACGCGGGTCTCCCCCCCGTGCGGGACGACCTGGGAAACGGCACGACCACCGATTCCAACGGTGTCGTCGTCGACAACGATCGTCCGCTGTCCGCCGCGGAAGTCCTGCGCCTGACGTTCGCGAACAGGATCCTGTGGGTTCTGGGCCTGGGCTACTTCTGCGCGAACTCGGTGCGGTACGCCTTCATGAACTGGGCCGTGACCTACATGAACGACTTCCACGGCCAGTCGATCAAGGGCAGCGCGTTCACCGCGGTCGCCCTGCCGTTGATCGGGGCGGTCGGCGCCGTGTCGGCCGGATGGTTCTCGGACCGGCTCTTCGGCGGCCGTCGGGCGCCCGTGTGTGCCATCAGCCTGTACTTCCTGGCGGCCGTCTGCCTGGGCTTCATCTTCATTCCCAAGGGCCAGTGGATGGTCGCCACGGCGATGCTGGGCCTGGCCGGCTTCCTGATCTACGGGCCCGACATGCTGATGAGCGGCGCGGCCACGGCCGACGTCCATCCCCGGGCCACCGCGGCCGCGACCGGCTTCACCATGTCCCTGGGCGCGGCCGGCTCCATCCTGTCCGGCGCCGGCGTCGGCTACCTCAAGGACATCTCCCCAAATCTGGTCCTCTCCCTCCAGTCCATCGCCCCGCCCTCCATCGGACCCCTCCTGGGCGAATGGACCGTGATCTTCCTGGTCCTGGCAGGACTCTCCATGGTCCCTGCCACCCTCATGGTCACTATCTGGAACGCGCGTCCCAAGGGGGCGTAAGCCCCCCGGAAACCTCGCTCCAGCGACCCAACGACTACCGGGATTGCGCTCCTTGCTTGGGGCAGGGCTGGGCGGGCCGGGTGCGGTGCGCGTGGGATTGTGGATGGGCCGGTTTCGGGGGTGCCCCTCCGGGGACGGCGTGCCCGGGGGCGTTGCCCCCGTTCCCGCCTCTGTCCTCGCCGGCGGCATTTCTTTGGTGCCCCCTCAAGGTGCCGCCGGCTGCGGAGCCCCTCCGCGGCACTCCCGAACCCGGCCCACCGCTGTTCTCACGGGGGACAGGCCGGCCCGCCCAGGGCCCCCGCAAGTCGCGGCGTTTCCGGGGTCGGTGGGTGCGTGGAATCGCGCTTTCGCCAGGGCCTACCCCAATCTGGGACGGACGCGGTTCGCCGGCAAGCCGGCGTTGTCGTTCTACGGGGGAAGGGAGCAGGAACAGAGCCGGCCCGGCCTCGACAGAGATCCGCGGGCCGGGTCCGGGGGTGCCAACGGGGAAGCCTCCGGAGGCGCGGTCCACCTTGGGGGGGAAATAATGATTGGACCGCGCCGAGTAGGCAGTTGCCGGCTGGGGGCAGCGCCCCCGGCCGGACAACGGTTCTCCCGTGGCACCACCGGGACCCGGCCCTCCACGATGTAACGGCCTGGCGATCCTTGTTCCAATTCCCTGTTCCAGGGACCCTGCCAAACAGCGCGCAAGACGGCCGATCTTTCGAATCGACAGGATTGGGGGGAAGGTGCGGTCGGAAGGGGGGATGGCTCTACCGGACCCAGGTGCTCCAGCCGCGCTGGCGGGCCAGTGTCATCATGTCGTTTTCGGGCTCGCCCTTTGTTCCTACGACCAGGCGCCAGCGGGCCGCGTCGAGCAGCTCGTTGTCGCCCATGCTGTCGCCGATGGCGAAGGAGGCCATGCCCACGTTGGCGTCCAGGGTTTCGACCTTGCCGGCGTTGCACGTCAACGGCAGCACCAGGCGGTCGCTGACGACCAGGCCCTTGCCGGCGACGTGATCCAGCTCGGTTTCGATGCCGTAGGCGCCGTCCACGTCAACGCCCATGTACAGCAGGGCGCGGCGGACGATCCAGGTGCAGCTGGAGCTGACGACGTAGACCTTCAGGTCGCCTTCCTCGCGCATCCCGTTGATCAGGTCCGCCATCTTCGGGCTGTAGTGGGGCCACTTCGAGGCGACCAGGTCGATCCAGGAGGACAGGTCGGCGAACTCGATGCCCGCCATGCACTGGACCGCAAAGCCGTACGCCTTGTTCCGATCCTTCTTCAGCATCCGCTCGTAGGTGGTCCAGACCTTGGGGTCCAGGACGGGCGGATCGTCGGGGTCCTCGGACTGCGTCAGCAGTTCCATGAAGAACTCGCCGATGTCGTTCTTCCACAGCGTCCGGTCGGCGTCGAACGCCACGATCCGCGAGTGGTCCTTCGACTGGACCGCCTCCATGACGTCGGCCTGGAAGCGCTTCGGGAACCCTTGCAGCCAATCGGGGTAGGTCGGATTCATTCGAGGATCCCTCGATGGAAGATGCGCGCATTAGAGTCCAGGGCCCCGGGCGTTGTCAACGGGACCCGGCCCTCGATCGCTCGAAAGCAAGCAGCAGCGCGGCTTCCAGCTGCGAAAGGGAGTACGGCTTCTGCAGGAACACGGTCGGGTGCCCCTCGACCTGCAGTTCCGGTACGGCCTCCTTGCTGTAGCCGCTGGTCAGGAGGATCGGGATTCGGGGGTTCACCGCCCGGATCAGGCGATGAACCTCGGCGCCACCCCTGCGGGGCATCGTCAGGTCCAGGATGACCGCCACCAGGTCCGGTCGGGACTGGAACGCCGCCCAGGCGGCGTCGCCGTCCGCGGCGTCCACCACCGTCATGCCGAATCGCTGGACCATCTGTCGGGTCGCGTCCCGGACCGCGGGCTCGTCCTCCGCCAACAGCAGGGGCCCGCGAAGCGTCCGGACATCGACCTCGTCCCGGTGGGCCGTGTCCGGTCCGCGAACGGCAGACGGATCCACCGGAAAGTGGACCCGGAACAGGGTGCCCCGGCCCGGCTGGGACTGGATTTCGATGCCCGCCCGGTGGGCGCGCAGGATGCCCCGCATGGCCGAAAGCCCCAGCCCCCGGCCCGCGGGCTTGGTCGTGAAGAACGGATCGAAGATCCGCGCCAGGACCTCCTGGGTCATTCCCATGCCGTTGTCCCGCACCGCCAGGGTCACGTAGGCCCCCGCCGCAAGACCCTGGCCGGGCATCAGGCGTTCGATGTCCTCCGCGGTCAGGAACGTCGCCCGGGTCGAAAGCTGCACGCAGCCGGCCTCGGCGCCGATGGCCTCGCTGGCGTTCGTAACCAGGTTCATCACGACCTGCTGCAACTGGACCGGGTCCCCACGGACGGCAGGCAGCCCCGGGGCCAGATCCTGCTCCAGGGTCACCTTCGTCAGGCGGCTGACGCCCAGCAGCCCGCTCATCTCCTCGACCAGGGCGTTCAGGTCCACCTGCTCGACCTGGAACGACGCGTGACCGGAGTACGCCAGGAGTTGCCTGGCCAGGCTGGCTGCCCGCTGGATGCTGGCATCCATGCGCTCCAGGAAGTGCGACGGGTCCTTTCCCTCGTCCACGGCCAGCCGGCACAGCCCCTGGTACCCCTGGATCGACGTCAGCAGGTTGTTGAAATCGTGGGCGATCCCGCCCGCCAGCAATCCCAGGCCCTCCAGCTTCTGCGCCTGGAGGTGGGCGTCCTCCTGGGCCCGACGCTCGGAAACGTCACGGGCCACCCAGACCACGCAGGCGCGCCCGTCCACCTCGATGCCCATGGGCGCGACGCGTGCCTCGAAACGCACCAGCCCACGGGCGGTGTCGAGGGCGTATTCCAGCGATTCCACCCGGGCCTTGTCCAGGGAGCGTCGGATCGTCGAAATCACCTCGGTCGCGACCCCGGTCGGCAGCAGTTCCTGGACCGTTCGGCCGACCAGTTCGTCGGAGGCCTGGGACAGCCCGGATCGCTCGCCGTTGTGGACCTCGATGAACCGCCCGTCGGAATCCAGGACCAGGATGCCGTCGGGCATGACCTGGGTGACGGCGCGCAGCCGCGACTCGCTGCGGCGAAGCTGCTCGGTCATGCGATCCGCCAGGTCCCGCGCCCGCAGGCCGGTCCGGCTGATCGATCGGACCAGCGCCGCCAGCAGCAGGGCGATCAGCAGGAATGCCGTCCCGACGATCCAGGGCAGTGCGATTTCGGGACCGTGGAAAAAGGTCGGTCCGGCGCTGAACTCCAGCGCCCACCTGCGGCCGGCCACCAACCGCTCGACGTGCTCGTCCGGGCCGCCGGGCGCCAGGCGGTGCCACCAGCGCAAGGGGAGATCCCGGCCGCCCTCCAGGAACGGTTGCGGTCCACCGGGCCCCGAAACGTCGGACATGCTGACCCGCACGCCGTCCACGGACAGGCGCCCGGTGGCGTCCTGGGCCAGCAACCGCAGCAGGAACACGGCGTTCACGTACCCCGTGAAGTGCTCTCGGCGTTCTTCCGCGGTGTCCGGCACCACGGTGCCGTCGTACAGCGCCAGACGAAGGATCAGCCCGGGGCCTGCCGTCGGTGCCTGCATCACCGGCATCGGTGCGCTGGCCCGCAGCTCCCCCGAGTCCCGGGCCTCGATCAACGACGCCCGTTGCTGTTGGGAACTGGCGGAATTGAATCCCAGAACGGCAGAATTGACGCCTTCCGGCTCGCCGTACAGGACGATCGTGTCGTCGCCGAATCCCGCACCCGGGTGGATGTGCAGACCGGGGTTTCCATGCTCGGTTCGAAGCCGCTCCTCGAGGGCCTCCAGCCCGCCCTCGGGAACCGGGACTCCGTACGAAACCCCCAGCAGCCCCGGGTACCGGTCGTCCAGGCCCATGGCCCGCAGGAGGATCCGGAAGCGCTGCCGGTCCAGGCGTCCGTTCGCCTGCTCGAATCCCCGCACCCCCCGCAGGAGGTCTTCGCAGACCCGCAGCCGCTCGGACAGCCGTCCCAGGGACTCGACCACGGCGGCGTCGAACCGTGCCTGCGCGCGCTTTTCCTGGAGGGCTCGGACGACCTGAAAGCCGCCGAGGCTGGCGGCAATCCCGCCGATCAGGATCCAGCCCGCCAGTCCCGGGCGAAATTGGAGCGTCCCGAGTCGGCTTCGGCTCCGGCGAGAGTCTCCCGTGGAAACCCATCGCCTACGCCTGCGCGCTCGGGAGGAGCAGATGCGGAGGACATCGCGGACATTCATGACGGAGCCTCTTGAACGTTCCGATTCCTGATAGCGGACGATAGCACGTCGGCTTCGGGGCTGGTATCCTTCGCCCCGCGGCGCCGGACGGGCTCCCGCACGGGACTTGCGAGGTTCGTCATGATCGAAACCACCCCCGGGGCTTTCGCCTGGCTGCAGCGGATCCGCGCCTTCGCGCTGGACATGGACGGGACGACCTACCTGGGCGGGCGGCTGCTGCCGGGTGCCCGGGACTTCGTGGACCTCATGATCGCCCGCGAAACGCCGTTCACGTTCCTGACGAACAACTCGTCGAAGAGTCGGGCGGAGTACGGGCGCAAGCTGCTGGGCCTGGGCCTGCCCTGCGGCCCTGAGCGCGTGATGACCTCGGGCGAGGCCACCATCCGGTACCTCCTGCGCGAGCGGCCCGGGCAGCGGGTCTACCTGGCCGCCACGCCGTCCTTCGAGGCCGAGGTGAGGGAGGCCGGCATCGTGCTGGCCGAAGGGCGGGCGGATGCGGACGTGGCGGTGCTGGGTTACGACACCACGCTGACCTTCGATCGGCTCGTGGCCCTGTGCGACCTGGTGCGGGACGGGAAGCCCCTGGTGGCGACCCACCCCGACGTGAACTGCCCGGTCGACGGCGGGTACTGGCCCGACGTGGGCGCGTTCCTGGCCCTGATCGAGCGTTCCACCGGCCGGGGCGCGGACCTGGTCGTGGGCAAGCCCGGCCCCCTCATGGTGACGGCCCTGTGCGAACGACTGGACCTTCCCGCCGGGGACATCGCCTACGTCGGCGACCGGCTGTACACCGACGTCGCGATGGCGCGGCGCTCGGGCATGCTGGCCGTGCTGGTGCTGTCCGGCGAAACGACGCTGAAGGACCTGGAAGGAACGCCCGAGCCGCCCGACCTGGTGGTGACGGGCCTGGACGAACTGACGCTGCTGCTGTCGACGCCCCGGTGAACGTCGCGAAGGCCCCGGCCCCTACAGGATCTGCCAACTGAAGCGCAGCAGAACGCGGTGCTCGGTCTGAAGGCGATCCGATCGGTCCCGATCGTCCACCAGCCGGAAGATGTAGTTCACCGACACGAACGACGCCAGGCGGATCCCCACGTTGCTGTCCCAGTCGATGATCGGGTGGGCCCAGTCGCTGAACGGCTCCAGGACGTCCAGTTCGGTGGTCGCCAGGACCCACCGCGTGATGCGCAGCGAACCCACGAAGGTCGCCTCGGCCCCGACCTGGTAGGCGTTGCCGCGACGGCGCACGTCCAGCCTGCGGGGGGTGTCCGTGAACGCGCTGGCGGTCAGCAGCCCCCGCGTGTACAGGGCGCGCCCGCCGATGCCCACGCGGATGTTGGCGTCGAACCAGTACGAACCGGTCACCAGGAACCCCAGGCCCGCGCCGGCCTTCAGCTCGCTGGGCGACAGGGACGGCGACAGTTGGTATTGGCCCTTGTGCGTCCCCAGGCTGCCGATCGGCGCCCCGTTCGCGTCCACCTCGCGCACTTCGGTGGCCTCGTCGAGGTAGGTGGTTCCCGGGAACAGCGAGGTCGCGGCGCCGACGCGCACGTACGGTCCCAGCCAGGGAAGGACGCGGTACACGTACAGCGCGTCCAGTTTGACCTCGTCCAGGTCCTTCTGGAACGGCTGCGAGGGAACCTTGATCTGCTTTTCTTCCAGCTTCAGGCGCAGGTACAGGTAGTGCTTCAGCGGCTTGTACTGGGCCAGGAAGTCGAAGTAGCCGCCCAGGGTGAAACCGTTGCCCGACGGGAAGCCGACCATGTCCGAGCGGCGGTTGAACTCGGCATCCGCGCCCAGGACCAGGTGGATGCGCCAGTCCTTCGGCAGCAGGGATTTCGATCCGACGGGTTCCACCTGGCCCGCGCCCAGGAACGACCCATCCTCGCGGCTCATGACCAGGCTCAGGTTCACCTGCTCGCCCGGAAGCACGCGGAAGGAGTAGAAGTCCCGTCGCGCCTGGGGGCTGCCGCCCGCCCGGATCAGCAGGTAGGCGCCGGGCTCCAGGATCCAGGTGCGCACCTCCTCGCCCAGTTCGACGTCCGCCCCCAGGCCCATGCCCAGGTTGCGCCGTTCGGGCAGCCGGAGCAGTTCGTACGAGCCGCGGAAGGGGGTCGAGCGCTCGTCCACGACCTGGATGACGACCGCCGACCACGTGGCCGGGACGACGGTGGTCAGGCCCTCCTTGACCAGCACGCGCCGCCGGAAGCGCTCGGCCATGACGCCGGAGCCCAGGCGGATTTCGTAGATTCCCGGGTCCAGGATGGCGCGGCGACCGGGCGCCACGGTCTGGAGGATGCTGCCGTCGCGGACCACCAGCCATGGCGGTTCCAGGCGGGGATCGGTCATGGAAGGGACGAACACCGCGCCCTTGCCCGGGGGAATCAGGGTGCCGTCCAGTTCCAGTTGTTCGCGGGGCGGGGGGGAATCCCAGGTTTCCGGGCGCTCGCCGGGCGCGGGGGCCGGAGGCTGCGGGAGGGCCGTCGCCACCGGTTCCGGGGCATCGGCCACCGGCAGGTCTTCCGCACGGGCCGTACGCCCCGGCATCACCAGGCACGTCGCCACGATGACCAGGAGCAGCAGTTCCCCCTGCCGGCGCGATGGGCTCATCGGGTTCCCCCTTCGTCCGGGACGATCAGTTCGTCGGTGGACGCCGGTGAGCGCGCAGGCGCAGGCGTCACGGGGGCCGTTGCGGCGGACGGATTGTCCTGCGCGGGAGCCGGCATGGACAGCGTCACCGGGACGCCTCGATCCTGGGAGATGATCCGGTCCAGTTCCGCGGTCACGACCTTCATTTCGTCCCGGAGGATTTCGGACAGGGCCCGCACGATGTAGACCTGGCGCTGCTCGTGGACACGCCCCTTCCGATCGAATTCGTAGTGCCAGAGGACCCGCTGGTCGGAAAAGCGGATCAGGTCGAACCGCATCGCCAGATGCCCGTACCAGGCGTCGCCCGCGTCGTACTCCTCGATCGCCAGCACTTCCGCGCCCAGTTCATAGGCGGGCGATTGGTCGCCGAAGTCCCGCGTGACCTCGCCCATCAGTCGTGCCGCGACCAGGTGCTCCTCGACCAGTTCGCGCAACATCTGCTGGGGCTTGGACGCCCACAGCCGGTAGGGGTCGTAGTTGAACTCGAAGGGGGACTGCCGGTAGACCATCTGGGGGCGGTCGTAGGGCAGGGACACGCGGAACGGCTTGATGCGCATCTTGACCGGGTGGAGCGGGGGCCGGGACTCGGTCACGCGATCCGACATCAGCGGATAGGACAGGGTGAAGTACCGTTTCTGGGGCGCGGCGCCGCACCCGGCGGCAACCAGGACGGCCAGTACCACCAGCGCGACATTCCTCATGGCAGTTTCCTCTCCTTCTCCTCGGCGCCACCCAGCAGCAGCGACGGGTTTTCGCGGATCTGGCGGCTGAACTCGCTGAGGTTTTCCATCGTTTCCAGCAGGTACGTCAGGCTGCCGAACAGGTCCTCGCGGCCCCGGAGCACCGTGGTGTCGATGTTCCTGACCGTCCGCTGCAGCGCGGTCATCAGGTCCTTGAACTGCGCCCCGACGGTGGGCAGGTCCGCCTTGTCCACGGCGACCCGAACCTGTGCCGAGATGCGCTCCACGTTCGTCACGATGGACCGGACCCGGGTCGGCTCGACCTCGTCGCGCACCCGCTCGGACACCTGCCGCAGGGCCCGCACGGCGGCGGTGGCCTCGACTTCCAGGGTGCGCACCGCGGAGTCCACGCGATCGCCGGCGCTCTTCAGCGAGGCCGTCAGGTCCCGGACCGCGGGGCGATTCTCTTCGATGGTGCCGGTGGCGCTGAGCACCAGGCCGTCCACGTGATCCACGACGGCCAGGATCTTCTTCTGGTTCTCGTCGGAAGACAGGCGGTTCAACTGCTCCACCAGGATCTGGATGCGTTCGGCGATGTCTTCGGCACGTACCGTCAGGCGATCCAGGGTGGACTCGCCGGCCGGGATCTGGCCGCCGGGCGGGATGAACGCCGACTCGGCCGTTCCCCCGGACAGTTCGATGAACTTCAGGCCCGTGATGCCGGCCAGGTTCACGATCGCCTTCGCGTCCTTCTTGACCGGGGTCCCCGCGTCCAGGCTGACCCCGACCACGACCGTGGCCGGGTCGTCCCGATCGATCCGGATGGAGTCGACACGCCCCACGCGGATGCCGTTGAACTTGACCGGCGAGCCTGCCTCCAGGCCGCTCAGCGACATCTGGTAGCGGATGGTGTAGGTGTCCCGATCCTCGGCAAGGCGCAGCCCGCCCAGCACCGCCAGGGTGCCGACCAGCAGGGTCGTCGACACGGTGAGGAAGACGCCAAGCCGCACTTTCTGGGTCCGCGTGATCATCGGCCTTGTCCCTCCTCCAGTACCTGCAGCAGGGAACGGGTCCCCGCCGGCGCCCCGACGCCGCGACGGGCGAAGAAATCCCCGACCTCGGGCACCGTGCAGGTCTTCGCGCCGGCCAGCGGACCGGCGTAGTGCAGGACGCCGCCAGGACCCAGGAAGACCACGTCGTCGGCGATGGCGTCGATGCTGGCCAGTTCGTGCGTGACGACCACGACGGTCATCCGGAACGTTTCCTTCAGACCCAGGATCAGGTCGTCCAGATCGGCAGCAGTCCGGGGATCCAGGCCCGCCGAGGGTTCGTCGCACAACAGCAGTTCCGGGTCCAGCGCCATCGCCCGGGCCAGGGCGGCCCGCTTGCGCATGCCCCCCGAGAGCTCGGACGGGAACTTCGTCCCGGCATGGCCCAGGCCGACGGCCTGCAGCTTCAGCCGGACCGACTCCTCGATGATGCTGGCCGGCAGCGTGGTGTGCTCCTTCAGGGGCAACGCCACGTTGTCCGCCACCGTGGCCGAGTTCAGCATCGCGCCCTGCTGGAACAGCAGTCCGACGCGGGACAGGGCCTCGGGCAGGTCCCGTTCGTCCATCGTGGACAGGTCCCTCCCGGCGACCAGCACCTGGCCGGACCGGGGGCGCAGCAGGCCCACGATGCACTTGAACAGCGTGCTCTTGCCGCACCCGGACCCGCCGACCACGGCGGTGACCCGGCCGCGAGGGAAGTCGATCGACAGGTTGGACAGCACCGCGGGCCCGTCGCCATACCCGGCGGTCAGGTCCACGACGCGGATGATCGGCTCGGCTGCCACACTAGCCCCCGAAGTAGAACAACAGGCTGAAGAAGGCGTCGGCGGCGATCACCAGGAAGATGGCCTGGACCACCGACGAGGTCGTCGCACGCCCCACGCCTTCCGCGCCGCCGTGGACCGCGAATCCGCGATGCGCCCCCACGAACACGATGATCCAGGCGAAGGCGACGCTCTTGACCAGGCCCGTCAGGATGTCCTTGACCTGCAGGGCGCCCGTCAACTGGTCCAGGAACGGCGTCGCGCCCACCTGGAGATAGGTGACCGCGACGAAGAACCCGCCCAGGATGCCCAGCACGTCGGCCATGACGGTCAGCAACGGCTGCGTGATCGTGATGGCCAGGAAGCGCGGTACCACCAGAAACCGCACGGGGTTGACGCCCATGACCTTCAGGGCGTCCACCTCCTCCGTGATGACCATCGTCGAAATCTCGGCGGCCACGGACGAGCCGCAGCGGCCGGCGATCAGGATGGCCGTCATCAGGGGGCCCATCTCGCGGGTCATCGCGATCCCGATCAGGTCCGCGATATAGATGTTCGCGCCGAACTGCCGCAACTGGAACGCGGACTGCAGCGCCACGGTCAGGCCGACCAGCAGCGAGATCAGCGACACGATGCCCAGGGACTCCAGGCCGATGCGGACCATCTGCTCGACGACGGTCGCGCCGCGCAGCTTTTCGTGGCGGCCGAAGATCCCCAGGAACGTGTAGTGCAGGGTGTCCGTGAACAGGACCAGCAGTTCCACCGTGGCAGCCGCAGCGGAGGCCACCGATCCCCCCAGGCGCTCGAAGAACGTGGTGGGGGGCGGGGCGGAATCGGTGGCGTCGGCATCGCGGACGCGGAACAGGGACAGGGCCTCCCGGGCTTCCGTGCTGGATGCCACCAGGCGCAGGGTGCCCCCGGCGCGGACCACCGACGTCTGGACGACGTGGCACAGGGCCGCGCCCGCGGAATCCATCGACGTGACCGCGGAAAGGTCCAGGCGGACGTCGGGACCCTTGATGCCGCGCAGGCGGTCCTGCAGTTCCTGGTGGAATCGCGGGACCGTCGCCCGATCCAGCGGGCCCTCGGGCCGGAGGTCCAGGACGATCGCGGGGGGGGCGGAGGGGGCCGGCATCGGGAACTCCCGGCAGTAGGCCCGGATTCGCACGTTTCGGGCGGTCGCGCCCATTTTGCGCGTGCGCGGAGGCCCGCGTCAACTAGGCGGCGGCGGGGGAGGGAGGGGTTTTGCTGGCGCGCCGGTGCCTTGCGGCCCGCCAGCCCCCCCCCAGGAGCGTCAGCAGCAACCACGGGGGGGCACCGCCGCCGACGGGCCCGCCCGCACACCCGGAGGAGGCCGTCTGGCCGGCAGGCGGGGAGGGGACGTCCGCCTCGGGCTCCGGAGGAGTGTCGGTCATGTCGGGGACGTCGGGAACGGCCTCGTCGCGGCCGGCATCGTTCGGGACGGCGGCGTCGGGCGGATCGTCGTCGGGCGTCGGTTCCGTCGCGGCCCCCGGAAGGATCCCCGCGGTGACGGGCAGGGTCAGTCCGGACGGGTGCGCCGCATCGCGGTAGATCGTCAGGGTCGATGCCGACAGGGCCGGGTCGGACGCCAGGGGCGCCGAGGTCCCGGGATTCGGCTGGTAGCGGGGCGCAGAGGTCCCCGCGACGGACACCTGGATCGCGTGGCCGGGCGGCAGCAGGAAGGCGACGGGGCCCACGTCCACGTCGAACCGGGTGGGGGTCCCGGGGACCAGGGGGCGGGCGACGTCCGTCCCGCCGACGAAGCGCCCCCGCCGGACACCGTCCGCCAGCATCAGGATCCGCCCCGAGGGCGTGACCTGGGACAGCCGGACCACCACGTCGCCATCGTCGCTGGAGGAGGAGGCCCAGATGGCGGCCCGGACGTTGCCCTCGATCTGGACCGGAGTCGTGGCGACCGCCGTGCGGGCCGTCAGGACGCCGGGCAGAGCGTCCACCGCGGCCTGGTCGAAGGGACCCGCGGGTGTCGTCAGGTTCCCGCCGCCCTTCGACGGGATCGGGGTGGCGGGATCGACGGGGATGTCCGCGGCGATTCCGTCGGCGGGCGGTGGTGGTCCCTGGAGGCTCCCGTCGTCCCGGAGATACATGGGGACGTCCAGGCCCGCGGGCGGCCATGCATCGGTTGTGCGCCACTCGGCCTCGGCCGTCCGCCCGTCGTCGGACAGGCGGGTCAAGGCGTACCGGACGGGGGACCAGACCGGACGCGGGCCGTCCTGCAGGCACCAGTCGAAGAAATCGATGAAATCCCACCACAGGTCCCGGTAGCCCGCCGCGTTGGGGTAGGAAACCTCCCCCTCGACCAGCGGGCTGGATCGGTCATCGGGACCGGACAGCGCGCCATGCGTCCACGGACCCAGCACCAGATACTGTGAGCTCCGGGCGTTCGGCGCTGCGCCCGCCTGGAACGTACCGTGGGTCCGGGGGGTGGCGGACGCGAAGATGTCGTAGAACCCGCCGGCCAGCAGCACGGGCACGCGGACGCGGGCCACCTCGTCGGCGTCCAGGCGCGCCGGGTCCCACCAGGCGTCCCCGGCCTCGTGGGCGCGCCACAGCGAGTAGGCGTCCGATGCATCCAGGTTGTGCAGCCAGGCGGTCGTCAGCTCGTCGCGCCAGGCCCCACCGGGGAACAGGCCGTCGTACACGTCGGCGGTCGCCACCAGGACGTTCGCGCATCGAAGGGCCTCCGGGGCGTCGGGCAGGGCCATCAACTGCACGATGCCTTCGGCCGATCCGCCCCAGGTCCCGACGCGGCCGTTGCTCCAGGGCTGGGCGGCAATCCAGGCGATCGTGTCCGGACCGTCTGCCCAGTCGTCAAAAAAAGGCAGGAAGCGTCCCGCGCTGTCGCCGCGCCCGCGGACGTCCTGGGACACGACGGCGTAGCCCAGCGCGCCCATGGCCGTCACGAACCCGTCGTCCAGGGCGCGTCCGTAGGGGGTGCGCCGGAGGATCACCGGGAGCATCGCCGTCGCATCGCCGGCGGGGATGTGGACGTCGGTCGCCAGCACGACACCGTCGCGCATCGGGACGTCGACGCCCAGGGTGGGGATCGCGGGCGCCGCC